>CAZXPK010000132.1:0-9709 GCA_964642565.1 uncultured Anaerolineaceae bacterium | reverse complement strand
CGTTGGACGCACATAAAATTACGTAAACAATGCTAAAGCGCATTTTACTTGTCTGGTTTGCCGCTAATTTTGCCCTCGCAGGCCTATTTGCCATTCTCACCGGCGGTTGGTATCTCCGTTTGCCAGTGGGAGTGAGAATGATAACCGAATTAGGTCTTATTATCGTTCCCAACCTGCTTATTCCCATCCTGCTTTTGCGCTATGGATGGCCTGCGCCAGTAAGCAACCTTCGCCAGGCGTTAGGGTGGGAATGGAAAGGCTATCGTCCAATCTTCATTGGCATAATCGCTTTTATCATTTATCTAATTCTGTCAATTTCTTCGTCACATATTTTAGGGCCAAGCATTCCATACAACCTGCCCGGGGAAGGTGGCTCAATTAGCAGTCTGGCAGGATTACTGGCTTTGCTTTTATTCATCGTTTTTGTTGCCATAACTGTTGTGGGTGAAGAAACCATGTTTCGTGGATTGATACAAACCCAGACCAGTCAACACTATGGGTTTTGGGTAGGTGTCCTACTTACTGTTGTTCAGTTCGGTCTGCGGCATTTACCGGCTGACTTATTCTATGCCCAAGTTTGGAATGCTACGCCACGTATGTGGTTAGCCCGACAAGTTGATTTATATCTTGGCGCAATTCTATTTAGTTGGGCACGTCATTTTGGTCGAAGCACTTACGCTTCAGCAACCATGCACCTTTTGCTTTTCATTTTTATACTGGTAATAGGCTTCTTATAACAATATGTGCGCCCAATACCGGCTCCTGGCGGATAGTGGCTGCGGCATTCGCGAATTGGCACGGTTTACCAAAAATGGTGCTTAAACAAGAAAGTGTCTCGCAGTCCCGCCGCTGCTGCTGAGCCACACCGTTAGTCAACGCCTGCCGCAATCCTCCACAACGCCTCTCCAAACTGCTTGATCTCTTCCAGTGTGTTGTAATGCACCGGTCCCACGCGCACCATGCCGCCGCTATCCTCCAGACCTAATCGCCTGGTGACCTCCAGGGCGTAATAATTTCCATCCCACACGTAGAAATTGGCTTCGCTCAGCTCCGGAGTTTTTTTGAATGGAGTGAAGGACCACTTGACACAGGTGCATGCCATTCAATATGAAGCTCAATGTTTGAATGCGTTCATCCAATTGCTATCGGTCTGGCTATAAGTGGTCACGGCGGGTGTCTCTTTCAGCACATCCAACAGAGCTTGCTTGAGATATCAGGTCTGGTTAAACCGATACTGCCCATAAGTGAAATCGAGTGCAACGTTATGGCTGAGCCTTTCACTGTGGAAACCATGATCTATGAGCTAGATTCAAGCAATCCAAATCATCAAAAGAAAGGTAATCTGCATCGAAAATACAGTTTTTTTTGATCAAGCCATTTGCTGCTTTAGAGTTTTGGCAGTTTAAGAGGTATGATTATTTTATAAATCAACCTTACCATGTGAAACCCCAAAGAGCCATCACACATATGTGGATAAGGTATTGACACAGAAAGGAAAAATAGAAATGGCTACTTATTTCATGTTTGGTAGGTTCTCGATTGATGCGGTGAAGGAGATAAGCACCGAACGGACAGTGAAAGCTACTGCAGCAATCAAAGCCGTTGGCGGAGAGGTTAAAGCTGCCTATGCATTGCTCGGTAAAACAGATCTTGTGCTCATCGTGGACTTCCCGGGCTTGAAAGAGGCAATGAAAGCTTCTGTCGAGCTGGCTAAGTTATTGGGGATTTCATTCACGACAGCACCAGCAGTGACCGTAGAAGAGTTCGACAAGCTGGTCACAGGCTAAAAGTAGATATTCGGGCCTGGTGTGACAACATATAGGCTTGCAAGGCTCTTTGGGGCTTCCATACTTTAATGGTATTTTTTCGGAGGAAATGAAATCCTCAACTCGATAGTTAGAATTACATCCTGGATTTCACAAAAATTGTTAATGTCTGATACAGTAATACACGAAGCAGCACATCACTATATGTATAATTCCACTGGATGGTGGTTGTGGTGGGATATTAGTTGTTATACTCGTAAGAATTATTGATTATTTGCAACGCCTCCCCAAAACGCTTGATCTCCTCCAGTGTGTTGTAATGCACCGGACCCACCCGCACCATGCCGCCGGATTCCTCCAACCCCAAGCGCTCGGTAACCGCCAGGGCATAATAATTCCCATCCCACACGTAGACATTGGCTTCATCCAACTGCTCTGCCACCTGGCGGGGAGGTAGCGGGCGGGTTTCTAAACCCGCCCCTATATTCAATGTAAACGCACAGGTGGGCACGCGCTCCTCCAGACGGCGGGTATCCTTGATGCCATAAACCGTCACGCCTGGGGTTTCCGCCAGGATATCCAGCAATGCCCGGCTGAGCTCGAACTCGTAGCTGCGGATGGCAGACATCCCCAGCTTATAATGTAACCGTCGCCCGGTGTAATCGGCTGAATAACGCTCGGCATGCTCCGCCCCAAAGGTCTCGCCCACCCACTCGATATACTCGAGTGCCCCCAGCACGCCGCACACGCCCTCGAAGTTGCCCGTGCCAGTTTCGAACTTGCCGGGTGGGTCTTTGGGGGCGGGGCGGACTTTGTAGGCAGTGAGGCTGTCCAACAGGTCGTAGCGCCCATAAAGCACACGCCAACATGGGGACCGAAAAATTTGTACTGCGAGACTCAATGAGCAAAAAGATAGACTGGCTTTTAAAGCCAGACTATTGATCTAGTCACCCCCTTGATGATTGATATGCACAATACCAATTAGTATGTGGATTAGCGACAAAAAAACCATTGATACCTCGCCTGTTTAAGGATCAGCAGAGCTTACCATATTTGGGGAGGCTTAGCTGTTTTCCGATTTATTTGCTCACTCTGTAAAGAGCAACCTTTTGACAAGATCGTGTAGAATATTTACACCATACATCAATCACGATAAAATGATTACCGTAGACATGGTTGCGTATGGCGCGCACACGGTTGCACGCGAATTAAGCATAAATTTCGCCTGGTTATTGACAGAAATCTAAAGAATTTCAGCGATTATTCGACCTATCATCGAATTAGGAAGGATACAAGGTATATTTGTTATTTTCTTTATGTAATTTCTATGTTTTTCCTGAAACCCCATACAATCAAGGAATATTAAACTTGGTTTCTGAACAGCCATATCAAGAATCGTTTGATGTATTTTACACATATCCCCGTAAGGATCAGCAGATGAAATAATTAAATCGTTTACTAAAGTTGACCAATGTTTTTGGGCTTCTTCAATCTGTCCATCGAGGGGAACAATAACACCCAACCTTGGTGGATCAAGTCCTTCCACTAGACTATGAAGTATCTTAAAAGGCTCAATAATAGGTATCTTAGATGTAAATTTAGGGAAATTACTTGTACATAGAAGTAGGATTATTTGAGCTTCTCTATTGACACATCGATTTATTGCTTCCTGAAGTAAAGGAATTACTTTATGTTTTGAGACAATAGTCGAAGTGTTATTTGATATCCTTGTTGTTAAAATATCATCACTTAGTTTTGGTGTTAGTTCAATGATATCTTGATCCGTTAGTCCGTCTAAGGCACCAATCTCTACAATGTTTACCCTCTTGGGTAAATAGCGGATTATATTTGGAGTAACATCTGGTCGTGGCGCCTTGCCAATTGTAATAATACCCAAAGTATTAATATTCATAGGTTATCTCTCTTAATAACAAGCAATCACATGTCTTCTATTGGACAATTGACGATATTATGCTATTACTGATTTACATAATTTAAAATTAATACCTCCTCAGCTGGTCCTACGAACCGAACAAGTAGCGAAAATTTATAAAACTATAACTCTGGACTTTTATTGACTAAAGTAAGCACCTCTACTTTTATTGTTTGATGGTGTCATTCTTATGAGATTGTTCTCATAAGATCTTTTCTTGTAAATGTTCCCTGGATCCGTACAGAGTTTTTAATAAATTAAACTCTTCAGGATCATAGAAGATATTATGAGTAGAGCTAAAAAGCTTAGATACCTCTATACAAAAACGCACAGCAGATTCAATATCCAGTATCTGATTTGACCCAGTTGCAGTTCCAGGGACTGGTATTTCGCTAGTTAATGCAACCCCTACTACTGGGGCATTTGTCACTATCGCGGGTTGAATAATCGAGTTAACATGATACAACCCATTTCCATAGGGAGTAATATCTTGATCAGTTATCGGAAAAACAGCAGGTGGTTGACCAGTAACATAGGACATTAATTTAAGGAGAATGGGACTTACTTTTAATATATAACCTTCTTTCACGGTTGGTGTTATTGCAAAACCTCGATGGTTCAAAATCCAATTTGCACGAGATGTATCTATTGACAATATAGCATCCATTGTCCCTGAAACTTCATATTTATTCATTGTTGATAAATCAATGGGAGATCCCATTAGTTGAACTGGGTCATGAGAGAGAGTTGGTGCATTGGGACAGATATGTGTGGATATAATCACATCTCCACTTAAAACATCACCTTGTAATGCCATATCAGCTAACTTCAAACCCACCGACAAAGCAGTGATACAGCCATCGGCATCTGAAACAAGGCCAATCAGATTCGGGCGGGCTCCCACGCCTCCTAGACGGCCGATTATACCTATCGTTGGAAATGTCCCTCCGAGCTTGTGTCCATGCTTGCCATATATCTCAATACTCACAAAATCTGTTGCCCCAACATCACTTGTCAAGGATTGAACATTAACATCTATATTTCTAGATGCAAATATTTCTGCAACTCGATAACCACTTGCCTTTGGACTGTCTAAAGATTCATAAATCTCAAGCAATTGTTTAAGTGCCAAGAGATTCCTCCATAATTGAAATATTTAGCATTTTGTTTTCTGTTTTTTATAAATTACTATATATCTTACCCAACTTCATTACCATTCGTATATTTCTGAGATCTTTAATATCCGATAATGGATTCCCGCTAACTGCAATGATATCTGCATCATGACCGACTTTAAGAGTACCACGGTCGTTTTCTATCCCACATGCAATTGCGGCATATCTTGTTGCCATTAGAATAGCTTCATAGCAAGGTATGCCAAACTGAGTCAATATTTCGAGTTGTTTAGCCATTGCGTGATCATAATGAATACAATCTCCACCAACTACAAGATTTACACCAGCATGATATAGGCGGTTAATTGTTGCTTTCGTATCTTCAAATTGGTCACCTAATAAATTGCGATACAAATCTGTAAAGTGCCAAAGGATGGTGAGACCAACGTGAATTCTAGAATTTACTACCAGATCGAGTTCTTCATCGTTGAAATGGTGACCATGTTCAATCCCGTCAATACCGCTCTCAATTGCGTAACCTACACCTTTCCCACCATTGAGATGAGCAGTTACCTTAACACCAAAATTATGAGCCTCCTCTATAGCAACACGGATCTCTTCTCGAGAAAAATGGCTAGTATTTAATTGCACAGGAACCCCTGATCGTCGCCCACCACTAATAAATAATTTAATTGCTTTTACTTCGTAATCTAAATTCATTCGTACATATTTACGTACTTCTTCAACACCATCAGCGATTACTGATACATCTTTCCCGTGACCATGTGAGGTCGTGATCCCGGGTCCACTTGTAAGTATACGTGGTCCAGGTACCAAATTACAATCAAATGCTTGTTTATATCCAATATCAACAAAATTTCTTTCACCCAAGATCCTAACAGTAGTTACACCATCTCTTAATTCCTGGCGGCCGTATCTTGTCGCCATAGTTTGACAATATTGAGCAGTGGATGTCTTATATCGCTTAATCTCCTCAACATAATTAATATCAGGATCGGTTGGATCTGGGTGACTGAGGTGATCATGGGTATTGATCATTCCTGGCATAATTGTGCATCCATCCATATTAATTACTTCCGAACCATTAGGAACCTCGACCTGACCTCTGGTACCTATTGCCTGGATTTTATCCCCCTCTACAATTATTACTCCGTTAGGAATTGGCTTCCCGTCTGTACAATCAAGAATTGTGGTGCCCAATATTGTTATAGTCATTGTATTTTCTCCTATCTATCGATTTGTATTTTTTTGAAACAATTATTTGTTTGGCTTAATTACAATTAATATAATTATGCATTTACTATATTTCAATAGGATATAAATTCTCCGATGCCCAATCACCTAAGAATGTAACTCCAATTGTAGTAATAGCTAAAGCAAAACCCGGAAAGGTTGAAACCCACCATGCTTGAGAGAGATATTGCCTGCCTCCGCTAATAATTGATCCCCAAGTCGGGGTAGGTGGAGGTATGCCAAGACCTAAGAAACTAAGAGATGACTCTGCTACTATCATGCTCGCAAATTGAAAGGTTGCTAAGACCATAACTGCTGATAAAATATTTGGAAATATATGTCGAGTAATAATACGAAAATTTCGACAACCGATAGATTTAGCCGCCTCCACGAACTCCTTTTCTTTTATGGATAATGTTAAACTCCACACTAAACGACAATATGTCACCCAGCTAGTTATTGCGAGGACTACAATTACATTAACCAGGCTACTTCCTAAGACAGCAATTACTGCTATTGCTAGAACAATAAACGGGAAAGCCATTTGAATGTCGACAATTCGCATAATAACATTACTAAATAAATTTCCTAAATAACCTGCAAGAAGACCTAAAATTACACCAACTAATCCCGAAATGAAAACCGAAGTAAATCCAACTAAAATGGATATCCGAGATCCGTAAAGAACTCTACTAAACAAATCTCGTCCCAATTCATCTGTACCAAATATGTGAACATCATTCTCCTTGTCAGACCACCCCGGGGGTTTCAGGCGACCGGCTAAATTGGTAGATTCTGGATCGTATTTTGTTAATATAGGTGCGAATAATGCACAAAAAATAAGAAGCGTTACAACTATCAAACCAAATATTAATCGCCACTGTTTAAATAATATCTTTAGAGGTCCAATAATTAATAATATTTTTGTTTTGAATGAACCTATTCTTTTTACCAATGAGGGATTTTTAATAGTTATTGTATTCATATAATTAATAGTGATTAAATTATTTCATTTGTCTAACCATTTTCAAGCCGTATTCGTGGATCAATATAAGTAGATAGCAAGTCGAAAAATAGATTTATAAATACTATGCTAAATGAAATAAACATAATATCTGCTTGAACAACTGGATAATCACGAAGCGAAACAGCCTCAACAACCAATCGACCTATTCCTGGCCAAGAAAACACAGTTTCGGTGATAATAGCACCACCAAGTAGGAATCCAATGTCCATTCCGATTAGGATTACCAATCCTATTGAGGCGTTTTTAAATGCATGGATTATTAATATAGCTCTTTCAGAAAGACCTTTGCTACGTGCTGTACGTATATAATCTTGCCCTAATACTCTAATAAATTCGACTCGAGTTAAACGCAAATATTTAGCTGCTGGACGATAAGCTAATGTGAATGTGGGTAAAATCAAATGGCTTAAATCTCCACGTCCAGATGTTGGTAAAAGCTTCAATTGGACAGCAAAGAGGAGAATTAACATTATACCTAACCAAAAATTAGGAATAGCTTGTCCCAATATTGAAAATATTGAGGTTATATGGTCAATAAATGAATTGCGATGAATCGCAGAAATAACTCCTAAAGGAACACCGATTACGATTGCTAGAAAAATTGCAGTTAATGTAATTTCAATTGTTGCGGGAACACGTTCTAAAATTAGACTTAGAGCTGGTTTCCCATAAGCGAAGGAATCCCCTAAGTCGCCCCTAAGGGACCGTTCTAAGAATCGAATATATTGGATATGTTGTGGTTTATCTAGTTCGTAGAAATGAAGGATTGCTTCACGGTCTTCTCGGCTTGCGTTTGGATCAATTAATAAGGCAGCAGGATCGCCGGATAAACGAAGTAAAAAAAATACAGCAGTTGATGCACCCCAAATCACTAAAATCGCTGATAGTATTCGCCGTGCAACATATTTTGCCAATGGATGAGCCTCTATTAATTCATGCTAAAAACTACATGTAAAAATGATATTCGAAAATCAATTAAATATCCATAATAACTATGTTCGGTGTTTCAAAAAGAACACAAATCATGTAATAAATATCATAAAACAACAAGACTTAATTAAACAGATATAGGCGTAGGTATAATTATGTACTAGACAGGAAAAATTTATACAAATCATAAGTCTGGAGGCGCTAGGGATTCCCCAAGCGCCTCCATTTATTTGGTTAGTTATTCACCAGCAAAATATACATTACCAAAGAACATCGTATCATTTGGCTCTGGTTCAAAACCTAAGACTTGATTATTTAAGCCATATATACTTCTTGGCTGGAAAAGTGGCACATAGGGGGCATCATCTTTGAATCTCGCTTGGAATTCCTTCCAAATAGCTAAGCGAGTGTCAGGATCCATTTCGACCTGTTGTGCTTCGAGCATCTCGTCAATCTCTGGTGTCCATCCCGCATAATAGAACCATGCTTCCCCACTATGGCACTGTTTATAGACAACATAATCAGCATCGAAGGCGTAAAAGTTCCAATTAAAAATCGGTGCAATTGTCCAATCGAGTTTACGAGTTAAGAATGGTGACTGCTCCATTTGATTTACTTTTACGGTTATCCCAATTTTCTCCCAATCGGCAACTACAGCTTGTAGAACTTGAAGATCACTCGCTACTCCCAGACTCGCCATATCAAATTGAATGGTAAATCTAGGCCATCCAGCCTCCGCCAATAATTCTTGAGCTTTTACTGGGTCATATGGATACGGCTCCAGGTCTGGATCAAATCCAAAGGCTTGGGAACTAATTATTCCAGCTCTAACATCTCCATAGCCTTGATATATATAATCAACAATCGCTTGCCTATCGGTGGCATAAATGAGGGCTTGGCGTACCCTTTTATCATTGAGTGGTTTGCCATCACCTACTGGACTATCAGGGAATAATTCGATGTAGATAACACCATTTATTGGGGCGTCAGCAATTTTGAGGTTTGGATCATTTATTATCGAAGCAGCCATATCTGGTGGCACTGCAGCAATCACATCAACCTCACCGACCTGTAATGCCGAAATCCGTGTTGCCACTTCTGGTATCGGTTTAAAGATGAGAGTTTTTATCTTTGGTTCACCACCCCAATAATCAGAATTAGCTTCCAAGGTAAGATGATCTCCTTTTACCCACTCAACAAACTTGAAAGGACCTGTACCTATTGGTTTTTCACCAAAAGCATCATCTCCTACTTCTTGAATATACTTAGGTGGCAGCATGAAAAAATTGTACATTTCCCCAATTAACATAGGATGTGGCTCCGGAGTTGTGACTTTTACAGTATATTCGTCAATTATTTCTGCTGAGTATTTTGCTAAAGCCTCCATACGGGCATGCCTTGGTTTACCTGAATCTAATACCCTTGTCCAATTCCATACGAAAGCTTCAGCATTCCAAGGTTCGCCATTGTGAAAGGTTACACCCTCCCTTAATTTAAGTTCCCATTCTGTATCACTTAGATTTTTCCAGGAGATTAACAACCTTGGGAGGATGTTTCCATCAAAATCATACCAAACAAGGCGATCATAAATATTTATATAGAATATTGACGAATCAGTCCTCATTAGATTTATTTGAGGATCGATACTTAGAAAATCACTAGCGATTCCCACAGTTACTGTACC
>CAZXPK010000131.1:0-9893 GCA_964642565.1 uncultured Anaerolineaceae bacterium | reverse complement strand
AAGCAGCTCCATATGAGCCAGCCGACGATAAGCAACCATATCAAAACGCTGGAACAAGATATGGGGGCGGTGCTGTTTATCCGCACCAACACCGGTCTACATTTGACCGAAGCTGGCAGGCTGCTCTTGCCCTGGGCACGCCGCTTGTTACACGACGCCAATAACATGCAGGCGATGATGTCCTCGATACAAGAGGATGTTGTCGGTGATCTTCGTATCACCTGCAGCACCACAGCCGGAAAGTATGTCCTACCGCAGTTAGCTGCCCGCTTCTGCCAATGTTACCCTGGTGTCAAAGTCTCCATCCTGGCCTGCACGCCGGAGGACGTCACGCTTCAACTGCTGGAAGGGGAGGCGCACATCGGCGTTCTCAGCCGCGAGATCATCGATCCGAGCCTGGAGTCCCAAGAATTCTTTCGAGACATTATAACTTTAATCGTCCCCGCCAACCACCGCTGGTCTTTCCGCAAAACAATCCAACCTGATGAATTACTGGAAGAGCCGCTCATCATCCGCGAGGAGACCTCAGGTACACGCCGGGTGGTGCTGTCTGAATTGGCGAAATTCGATATCGGCTTGAACGATCTGAATATTTTCATGGAATTGGGCAATGCCGAGGCCATCGTGCGCACGGTCGCGGCGGGATATGGGATCGCCTTTGTATCCAAACTGGCAACTTCTTGCCCTCTCGAGCGGGGTAATGTCGTAGACCTCAAGGTGGAGGGGTTAAACCTCAATCGCACGATTTATATGGTACGCAAAGCCAGCAGCAACCCGCACCGTCCGCGCGATGTGTTCTGGGGTTTTATTCACGATCTTGAGAATGCAGACCTCATCCATATGCCAGAGCAAGAATCGTGAGATTTACACCACCCCCGTCTGAATTTCAGATGGGGGTGGATGGTTTAAGTTCCCAATTTGAAGATCAGAATACGTACGTCTGGCAAGCTCCTTCGACATCCATCAGGAATGGTGGGGCTTTTTTGATCTTTATACGCGGATCGCGCAGGTCTTCAGGCTTAATATCCTTGTTCTCCAGCGCTAGTTCACAGAACACGATTTCGCCGCCCAGCTCGAGGATGTCGTTGAAAAGCTTGACGGGATTAGGCATACCCTTGGGGGTGCCCAGTTTCTCCAGCTCGCCCTTGAGCATCCATCTGGCTCCCGCCGGGCAGATGAAGATATGCACTTCATAGTCCAGGGAAAGACCCGATGATGAGAAAATCAATGTTGGCATTATATTTGCCGTGGTGTCGCCATTGCAGACGACGGCCATCTTTTCTGTCATTTTGTTTCTCCTTATTAATTAGTTTGGTATAACCAGCCAGGAAAAATTTCTGGCAATGATTACCTTAATTGTCTCCTCAATCTGCACTGCTTGTGGCTGTTTCCTGCTTGGCTACAGGCCGCAACGCGTCGATGTAGAGGGCTACAATTCGGTAGATCGCATGTGCAAATTTAGTAAACGGCAACAATAATAACAGGGTGATCGATACCGCCACATGAAAGATGAACATCCAATAACCCCATAATGGCGCCCCTGGCAAGTAGAGGGCGATCTCTACAATGAAACCAGTCACGCCACTCAACATGAGCAGCACCAGGAAGATCCAATCCGATGGGCGTGAGTAGCTGTGTGCCTTATCCACCGAAAACAGGCGCTTAAACACCAGTACCGATACCCCATACATAAACAACAACCCGGAAAGGGTGCCGATCAGGCGAGTGGGATACCACAGGGGTACATGTGTCCCAGTGGCTTTGATCCCCACAATATCGAGTATGAAATCTAATGCAGTTGCAACTAAAAGTCCCAGGAAGCCCCACATCGTCGCCGCATGCACGAACCATTTGCTAATAAACCAAGCTATACGATTTTCCGGCGCTTCACAATCTTGGCGATAGCGTTGTTGCGCTAAGGCCTTCACCACCACGGCGTCCCACAGCGCCTGGATCCAGTTCATCTGTGAACCAGTAAAGAAATTCCTGTAGGATAAATGGGCACTACGGGCGATCCTGTTGATCATATTGAAAACTGTCACCAGGCTGATTAAACCGATCAGGATCATCGCAACCAGACCCGCGTTATGGATCAACTCGTAGGGAATAAAGCCGAAAAGTTTTAACGAACTGGTAGCCATGGTTTGTCGTTCGCCATACATGAACAACCCAAAGAAAAGTACCATGAAGGTAGTGATGAGGCTGCCTAAAAGAGGCTTTTTACAGAAGAGATAGCTAATCTTGAATGGTGCGTAATGCGTGATGGCATAACAGCGGGCAGCGGCCATCAAATTGGCTGGTTCTGCCTGTTGTGGGCAGGTCTCGGAACACTCACCGCAGTTGTAACATAACCATAATTCTTTACTGCCAAGCAATTCATCACGCCTCCCAAGTTGGACTAAACGGATAGTACGGCGTGGGAAACGCTCGCCATTGGCTGACAGGGGACAGATCGCCGTGCAGTTTCCGCAGTTTATGCATTTTTCCAGTCCAACAGCACCATATTCCTTGAATTCATGTAACAAGGTAGGGTTAACTCGTTGAATCAT
The DNA here is from genome assembly GCA_964642565.1 of uncultured Anaerolineaceae bacterium. GTDB lineage: Bacteria > Chloroflexota > Anaerolineae > Anaerolineales > UBA4823 > FEB-25. The sequence continues at coordinate 7,344 of CAZXPK010000131.1, read as the reverse complement.
ACCCATTATTGCTCCTTCACACGCTGATACAGCGGGTAATCGCCACACATCCCCGTTTCCGCGACAATTCCGTATTTCTTAAGCGCCGATATGAACCATAAAACCTGATGAGCGGGCTTATTAATGGCTTCGGCAATCTGTGGCACCGTCTTGGGCTCTTGACTTATCAACTGGCAAATTGCATTCTGCATTTGCCGCTGCTCTTTGTAAAGTGCTTGCGTTTGCTCGACTGATTTACGGTGCGCTTCGCGCAATTGTTTCAACAATTCAGCCCTTGATGGTGTTTTGGCGATTTGGTCACTCATTTTTCAATCTCCAACAATTCCGGCAAATCCATCCCTATGGCTTCGACCATCGCCTCGTACTGACCTAAGGACCAGGATTGTACGTCAATGGCATGGTTAGGACAGACGCCGACGCATGCCCCACAGCCAGTACAATTGGCTGGGGTGATGACCGCCCTTTGAACTTCGTTACCATTCTCGTGGAAGGTTTGCATGGTTATAGCGCCTTCTTCTGGGCAAGTTTCCACGCAAACCCCAACACCATTGCATTTTGTTACATCGACCTGAGCCACAAAAGGTGGCAATTCCACTTTGCCCATTCCTAAAAGTGAGGCTACCTTGGCTGCCGCTGCAGATGCTGCAGCTAGGCTTTCTTGTATGTTCATTGGACCTTGGGCTGTACCCGCCAACACGATACCGCGCGTTGCCATTTCGACCGGTCGTAACTTGGGATGGGCTTCTAATAAGAATCGATCATTGCCACGCGATATCTTCAACATATTCACCAGGTCATCAATCTGGCGCGGCATCATCCCAACTGCCAGAACCACCAGGTCGACCGGGATTTCGATCTCTTCGCCATAGGTCAGGTAATCCTTAACCTGCACCAGTACGGGGTGCGTATCACCAGGCGCAGCAGCCACTACTACTGGACGTTCATCGCCATGATATCGAACGAATCGCACCATTGCCCTCAGTGCATGGCGATAGATTTCCTCGTGTCCACGTCCATAAGCACGGATGTCCTGATATAGTTCATAAATATTTATCCTCGGATACCGCTTATGCAGCTCCACCGCCGTATGCAGTGAGGCTGTACAGCATACTCGCGAACAATAATTGTTGACCTGACCATCTGCGTGAGGTTGATCGATCCCTTCCAGTTCGCGGCTTCCCACGCAATGGATGAGGGCGATATCTCTCACTAGGTGGCCTTTCCAGCTAAGTGTTTCACTATCATTTTTCAAAGCCAGGTAACGAATCAACTGTGGTAGCGTGATGACTTGTGGGATTTCTCCATAGCCATACTCCCCTGTGTATGGTTCGTAAGGGTTAAAGCCGGTTGCCATGACAATCGCACCAACGGTTAGGTGATGGATTTTTAGTTCATCTTTGAGAAGGATTGATTTCCCGTTAACATGGAAGGGTTTACCATCATAATGTTCCCAATCCACAGCAGGAGTGGCAGGATAACAACCCTCATATGGGCGATATATCACCTTATGTTGGGTTAGCCCGTAATTGAACTCATCAGGAATTTCTTGCGGGCAAGCTTTGATCAACTCTGCTGCTATTTCATCGCTCACACCACGTGCGTGCTCGGTGATTTGAACGTTGAAGTTACCAACATAACCAGAGACAGTGGTTGCCTCAGCTTGGGTTAGGATTGTGATCTTAGGGTGATTAACCACCTGTTGGATTAAATCATGAAGCAATTGTCGTGGATTTTCATCCGTTGGGAAGACAGATTCTAATTGGGCCATGCGCCCGCCCAAGAATGGTGATTTCTCCACCAGCCATACACTGATTCCCTGCCGGGCGATATCTAATGCAGCTCGTAACCCGGCTACACCTCCACCGATAACCAGTGCTTGCTTCTCTGCACTCAGGCGAATCGGATCAAGAGGTTCAAGCAAGCGAGCTTTGGCAACTCCTGCAGCCATCAGGTGGATGGCTTTATCGGTTGCACCTTCGGGATCTTGGCTGTGTACCCAGCTATCCTGCTCTCGGATACCAACATGATGGTAAAGGTATGGGTTCAGACCAGCCCGCATCACAGTATTTCTGAAGGTTTGCTCATGCAGTGAGGGAGCGCAGGCACCTATCACCACTCGATTGACCCCCAGTTCCTTGATATCATTTTCGATGATCGCCTGTCCTGCATTAGAACAGAAGGAAGGATCTGTGCGCGAGACGACCACATCTGGGAGTTTACCCATAATTTTGGCTACCCGTTCACACTGCACTACATGACTGATATTCCCGCCACAGTGACAGGTATATACTCCAACTTTTACTTTTTCTTCTGGTTCGCAGTTCTCAGGTATGTTCTCTTCAGGCAAAGACCGCCTCTTTCTGGTGTTCACGTATGTATGCTGAGGCAGATGTCGCTGCTGCACTGGCTGTAATAATGCTATCGACAATATCCATCGGACCCGCAGCTGTGCCCGTCACAAATATACCTGGACGTTCCGTCATACAGGGGGCAGTATCTGGTGAGGGCACAGCGGTGAATTCATCACTTCCAAGTGGCAAATTTAATACTCGATTTGACCCGGGAGCCGGTAACATACCAAGCGAAAGTACCACCAAATCATGCGTGCGTTCGACAGTACGGCCTTCTTCCGTCACCTCCACTTTTACAACCGGGTTCTGCTCTTCATCTTCCCGGATCGACGCCACCTTGCCTCGAATAAATTCCACTCCCATAGCCTTGGCATTCTGGTAGAACTGTTCGTAACCTTTACCAAAAGTGCGGATATCCATGTAATAAATGGTGATCTCAGCCAGTGGCAGGGCGCCAGAGATAAGCATAGCCTGCTTGATAGCGTACATACAACACACCCGCGAACAATATTCCACTCCAAGCGATGAATCGCGCGAGCCAGCACATTGCACGTAAGCGATGGAGGTTGGTTCCTTACCATCGCCAGGTCTCAGCACTCGACCATAGGGTCCGGTGGGGGCCAGGAAGCGCTCCATCATCAACGGATCGATCACGTTATGTAACTTACCGTTACCATATTCTTTCTTCTCGACTAAAGAAGTCAGTTCAAAGCCAGTTGCCTGGACGATGGATACAGCCTCGACTTCGAATTGCTCTGCTTTTTGATAGAAATCCACCGCCTCCACCGGGCAGGCTTTTTCACACTTTCCGCATAAGATGCAGTGGTCAATATCCAGCACAGCCACCTGTGGCACTGCGGTTGAAAAAGGTACCCGAATAGCCCGATAAGCTCCCAAACCTCGATCGAATGGGCTGGGAACGGTGATGGGGCACTCGTATTCACAGTTACGGCAACCGGTGCACTTGCTTGTATCGACGTAGCGTGGTTTTTGCACCAAAGTCACCCGGTAACCATTGGCAGATTCTTTAATGGATTGCAATTCGCAATACGTGAGCAGGCTAATATTGGGATGATGCGCTACCGCTGACATCTTCGGTGTGGTGATGCAGGAGCAGCAGTCAAGGGTCGGGAAGACTTTGCTAAGAGTGATCATCTTTCCACCTATGCTGGGTTCACGTTCAACCAGCGCCACATGAAAACCTTGGTCAGCAATATCCAAGCTGGCTTGCATCCCGGCAATTCCACCCCCAATAACCAGTGCATCTACAATCAAGTTATCCAAAGATATACTCCTTTTCATCTATTCAGTCACCGGTGTTGTAATTTCATCTTTGACGTAACCGATTCCTTTCAATAAGTCAGCCATCTGGTTTACTTCCTTGAGAAACGGTTTGACACACACGGTACAGATAGCTGCCAGCCGTAAGCGGCGGATATCGATCCCACGCGTCTTCATTAAGTCATAGGTACGACTAATGAGCGCAGCAGTCCCCTCTGCCTCAACTTTATACGGGCTATCTGTACCACTGTACATGACAATAATGCCGTCAATACCACGCTCAAACGCATACAGGAAAAACTCTGGCGGAAACATGACCGGAGACATCACTGGTAGGATGTAGGTATTGGATGGATATTCCAGATGTGTCTGTCCGGTTGAATCCGCACCTGCATATCCCCCCGATAGAGTGGCCAGGATCAGTATCTTGGGTTGTTTTGCGTTCTGGTTTATGGTCATGTGTGGAGTTCCTATTTATGAGCTCGCACCGCTGGAGAAAAGCTCCCCGGTGGGCGACATCCCGTCTATCGATTATTTCTTCCGGCGGATGAAGAGCCGTTCGTAGCCTTCGCCGGCCAGGAAGCCCAAAAATTCGTGCCCGACCTTCTCGCACCAGCGCGGCATATCGTTTTTGGTATTGGCATCACCCGACCAAATCTCGAGCACCTCGTTCACCTTGACGGTGCCAATGGCTTTCTTGGCTTCCAGTAGCGGGCCAGGGCACGACATAGCACGCGCATCGACTACTTTGGTTGCCTGGAGGGTATTCAAATCTACAGTCATGGTTATTCTCCTCATCACATTTGTGTGGGTTGAAATGGATTGTTTAAGCGTATTAGGCGCCCGCAGCAAGGCCGGGCATTGTCGAAGATACTCGAGGTCAGCGATCTGGTAGTAAATTGTCTGGCCTTCACGGCGGGTGGTCACAATCCCCGCCTTTCTTAGCAAGCTGAGGTGCTGAGAAACGTTTTGCAGGGTACTGCCGGCGCGAGCTGTTATCTCATTCACGGACAGCTCGTCTTTGGAGAGCAGCCAAAGTATGAGTAGGCGGCGGCTATTGCTAAATACCCTGCACAGAGCAGCCTGTTTTTCAGCAAGATCAAACAAAGTCGTGTTCATTTTTATTTCTCAAGATAGATTAATCTCAAGATTCCATGAGCGGCTTAATTAAGAAGTAGCTTTAGTATAGGCAGTTCTATCCTACAATGAAAGGTGAATATAATCACAAACGCCTTTCGTTTATTGAATGGCCGGGTATAGAAAACCCCTATACCCGGAAATGCGTATCACCAAGATTCTGGGAACACCGAATTTATTGGTATTCCATCACCGGAAACTAACAAATATCACTTATAATTTTGGTTGACGTACGCCATTTTTACTGATTCGCTCTGGCTGTTGTTTGATGCCAATGCTAAAACACGGGTAACCCTATGAAAAATAAACCACTGCTAAGTCAACCTCCTACTGATGTCAGTCTGGGTCGCCGCTTGCGCGAACTACGCATCGAACGGGGTATTTCAATTCGCGCCCTGGCCGAACAAAGTGGATTGAACGTCAACACCATCAGCTTTATCGAAAACGGTAAGGCTTCGCCCAGTGTGAGTACTTTGCAGCAGGTTGCTACTGCGCTGGAGCTGCCACTTAATGCCTTCTTCGAGACTCGGATCAATCCACAAGCCATCGTGTACCAAAAGGCAGGGGATCGTCAGTCAGCAACTTTCATGCACGGTACAATGGCTGACCTGGGAGCAGGTTTTATCCGCCCGGGCCTGGAACCGTTTGTGGTTACGCTAAAGCCGCAGGCCGGCAGTGGGGGTACTCCCATTGTACACACCGGCCTGGAATTCGTCTTTTGCCTGGAGGGGTGCGTTGGTTACGAAGTGAATGGGCAAGCTTTTGCACTAGATCCGGGCGACAGTTTACTTTTCGAGGCGCATCTACCCCACCGCTGGCGAAATTCCGGAAACACACCCTCACGTTCGCTGCTCTTGCTTTGCCCCTCTGATGAGCGCGACCACCCCGATGAGAGGCATTTCACGAAGTAAACATAACTCAATGTAAAAAAAAACATCAAAGCCTATCTCGTCCAATCCTGCTTCAAAACGCCTCGACAAAGCCCGCAAGCAAAACCGGATTTAGATGTAGAGTAGGACCAGGTACATATCGTTAAAAGTAACCTGATCCAGCTGGATGATTTGCAAAGCCATTTGGGCGAACGGCGCTGACCAACTATGATGACGAACTAGCAACGCACCACTTGCAAGGTCGCGCGCAGCGCGTCGGCTACATGCGCGGGTTAGGCGCATTCCCACAATGGGCACGGGGCTTTAATTGCAGTTCCACCATTTTACGGATCAACATCGTTTGTAATTGGAAACGTTATTTCGTTTGTTGGAATATGTGAATAACCCGGATTGAAGTATCGATTTGTGAACCCAACTAGGAGGCCATACTGCCATCGTCCCACCTGGCTTCAGGATACGGTGCATTTCGGTCAATAGTTTGTCCATCGGCAACATGGGAGCAGGAATAACGCCAAATATTATGATCGCGTCTATACTCTCTTCCTCAAGCTGAGTATTCAACGCATCACCTTTGATAACGCGTACATTATTCAGGTTAGCCGTTTGCACTTTCTTCGCAACTGTTTCGATTGAAATGGGTAGCACGTCCATTGCGATTAAGCATCCTTGCTCTCCGATCATTCGAGCAGCGGGAATGGTAAAAAACCCAGTACCGCATCCAACCTCTAAAACTTTTTGGCCTGGGCAAATTTCGGCCGCTTGTAGTATTTTCGTTGGTCCAAAGAATTGGTATCGCAGCCGGCTCTCCATTATGGCTGCCATTGTTCTAATAAATATCTGTCCGATTTTTGTATTTGCAAATGCTTCAGTATTCATTTTGTCTCCTGATGTAGGCATCTCAACTGACGATGTTGCCCCCACTGCATGTTGTTGCGGACGCGCTTGACGGCCGGGTTCAGCAGCTCGCAGAACGAAGCGAAGCGTGTCGGCTGCAACCCGTTGTTAGCCGGACTTAAATCTCCATTGCTGTTTTTGAAGCAACTCCTTTAGCTGAACAAAGAACTCATTTCGTATCTTTTCTATTTTCAAAGCCTCTTGGTAATCGACGATAGCCTTGTCTTCAAATTTGAACCTGTCTGGTTCAACCTGTAACGCATAAGAATTGAGCTGTCTTTCCCAAAACCATTCTGCACAACAGAACTGGATGTTCTCTGGGTCAATATCCGCAATTCCCTTCAAAACATCAAAAAGCATCCTTCCCAAATCACTGTTTTCAATGCAGAGGGCGATGTAAGCTATCCTGTACTCCACTCTGGCAATGCTATCTGTAGGTGGCAAGGGTTCCAGGTTATTAGGATCATTCTGGCCGCTGTAGGTAAAATGTCCATAGCAGCACTGTAGTGTGAAGCAACAATGCAGTTTGTTAAAAGCGTTGATCACTTCAATTATGGGTTTATCGATCATACCATCGTGGAGACCAGCCAGGCTTTTCTGCCTTTGATCCTGGTAATGCGGGTTTTCTACCAATGCTTTAGGTTCTGTGTAGGTTTCCAACTGTGCCGCTCCTGTTCATAGGATAATTGAATCGGTCTGTCCGGCCAACGGGATGGCTCAGCGGCGGGTGGCAGGAAAATCAAGACTCCACAGCTATTATCGCGCATTTCTTGCAAGCCGACTGTAAACCA
>CAZXPK010000130.1:0-10013 GCA_964642565.1 uncultured Anaerolineaceae bacterium | reverse complement strand
TGATGCCAGCCCAGCTTCTCTATGATCTCAACCACTTGCTGGCGAGTGAACGTTTCAAAATGAGTGATTCCCTCAGCGGTGTCTATTACTGCCCACCAATGGTGTAAGAACACATGGGTGAGCTGGGTTTCACTCTGACCATCCCGGTACATCTCACTGATAATGATATGTCCACCTGTTTTACACACCCGCATCATCTCATTTAACACACCGGGCATGTATATCATATGGTGCAGTGAATTGGAGATGCATACCGTGTCGAAATAACCGTCAGGGAAATCCATCCGGGCTGCATCCATCCGCTGGAAGTGAATATTATCCCCACTGTGTGACTTGTGGGCAGCCTCTAATGAGCGTTCATTGGAGTCAATTCCAGTGATTTCCGTGTAATCTTTTAAGTTTTCCATCAGGAAGGTGATGAATCCCCCATTGCCTGTCGCCGCATCTAAAACACGTCCACCCGAAAGGTTGCTTAAAGCTTCTTCAGCTGATTCCATCATTCCGCTTGGCTCACTCATTCAATATGCCCTCCTAAGGACTGAATAGCTAATAGTAACCTACAATAAAAATACTTGCCCTTTATCAGAAATGTTCAAAGGTTCTCTTCTCCTTTATTATTCGATAAACGGAAATGGGTTCTCTATTCCCCGATTAGGGAATAGACTCGGTAAATTAATGGATAGGTGAGGAGATTAAGATCAGCTGTCTCTACCTAACTTTTCACCCAGCTTGTATGCTCGTGCCATAAGCTCAGGTTGCTTTTGGACATCTCCAATGTCCAGTGCGGTTCCATAGACCATCCCAGATATTTCAGCTCCAATATAGCGCATCATATCCTGAAACGTACGCATGGCGTTAATCGCTCCCGAGCTATAGGGGTCAGTATCTCCATAGGTCAGTAGAATGCCAAATTGCTTGCCTTTGAGCGCATTTCCTTGCGAGGTTTCCAATGCATACCAGCGGTCGATGAATAGCTTGGTCTGGGCACTCATCGTGAACCAGTATATAGGGCTGGCGATCACGATCGCATCCGCCTTCTGTAGCTTGGGATAGAGCAATTGCATGTCATCCTTAAGCACGCACACCCCAGTCTCGTGGCAGGTATCACATGCATCACACGGACGGATATCCATAACATGTAAGGAGAAGCTTTCCACTTCTGCCCCAGCCGCACTTGCCCCCTCCGCAGCCTTCTCTGCCAGCATACTGCTATTACCTTTCTCCCGTGGGCTACCTTTAAAGACCAACACACGTTTTCTCATATGCACCTCTCCAGGTATTTTACAGCGTTTTATCACAAAACTGAATGTGTACCATGGTTCACAATCCCATATTAGTCAAACCTCACCAATTAAGGTAAAATATCTTGGTGGTGAGGTTTTCCGAATGGTATTGTTGACCCGAGAGCAGATAGAAGCCCGGTTGGTTGCGTTGCATCGCGCCAGTCTCGAGCTGGTTAGTGACCTTTCCCTTGATGTCGTCCTCGAACGTATCGTACACCTTGCCCGAGAACAGGCGGGGGCACGTTATGCTGCGTTGGGGGTGCAAGATGAGCAAGGGAAATTAATCCGATTCATCCCGGTCGGCATGACAGCCGATGAGATACGCCAGATGGCACATCCACCCATCGGTTTGGGTTTGATCGGAGCGATTGCCAGGGAACGCCGCACCATTCGGGTCCCTGATATTTCCCAGGATGATCGCAGCGTAGGTTTCCCTCCTAATCACCCCCCGATGAATTCCTTTCTCGGTGTGCCAATTATGTCCGGGAACCAGCTTCTGGGTCAAATTTATCTGACCGATAAGGAAGATTACACCGAGTTTACCCGCGACGATGAGCGTGTGATCGAAACATTGGCTGCCTATGCTGCTATCGCCATCGTAAACGCCCGCATGTATGAAGACTTGATAACGCGTGATAAATCCCTCTCGCAGCGCAATAAGGATTTAAAGCTGCTCAATGACATTGGTGAAACGCTTGCTGACACCTTCGAGATCGATGAGATCCTCGAAAAAACCCTCGACCATGTGATGTCCTATCTGGAGGTTGAAGCTGGTGAGATCTATTTGACCGAAGAAGATGGATTATCTCTTCGCCTGGCAATGCACCGGGGAGAGGCTGCAGATGCATTTTGGACCAAGGATCAGTTCCGATTGGGTGAAGGCTTTGTAGGTCTCGTCGCTGAAAGCGCTAAACCCCTGGTCACCAATAATTTACAACGGGATGTTCGCTTAATTCGTCATCAGTTAGTAAATGCGGGTTTCCAATGCCTCGCCTGTATCCCATTAATCGCTCATGCCAATGTCATTGGTGTATTAGGAGTCGCCACTCGACATATCCAGTCCTTGGAACCACGCGAGATCAGCTTATTAACCTCCATCGGGACCTGGGCGGGAACTGCTATAGAAAATGTACGCTTGATCCAACAAGGTCGCAGGACTGCAGTCCTGGAGGAACGCGAGCGCATTGGCATGGACCTGCATGATGGCATCATTCAGTCCATTTATGCGGTTGGGTTGGCGTTGGATTATGCTCGCATGGAAGTCGAATCCAACCCGAGCAAAGCCCTTGTCAAGCTCGAACAGGCGATTGAAGGATTGAACAGCACCATCCGCGATATTCGCACGTATATTATGGATCTGCGCCCGCGCCAGTTCCGCGGTGAAAACCTCCTGGATAGCCTGCAGCGCCTCATTGATGAAACGCGTACCAATACTCACCTCGAAATAAGCCTCACCGGTCCCGAAAACGGTTCTGTGATCCTGCCCACCCCGATTGCCACCGCCCTCTTTCATATCTGCCAGGAAGCTTTGGCCAATATTGCCAAGCATGCTCAGGCCCATCATGCAAAGATAAGTCTTTGGACTGCCCCTGGGCGTGTACTGTTGGAAATTTCTGATGATGGCGAAGGTTTTGAGTTAAGCAAGATGAAGCTGGCTCTTGGGCATGGTTTGGCAAATATGCACACCCGTGCTAACAAAATGGGTGGAGATATCGAGATCAATTCTGAGCCTGGGAAAGGCACCTCGGTCCTGGCCTGGATACCCCTGAATCAGGATGACGACTCTACTCAGCCGAAACAATCCGAGGGTTAAACAAATCCGCCAGCTGCTCGGGCAGCGTAAGGAACGTGATTCCACCGGGCTGTTTGCGGTGGAAGGCATCCGCCATGTGGGTGAAGCCATTGCCGCCCATGCCAGCGTGGAGTATCTCTGCTATGCCCCCGATTTGCTCACCAGTGATTTTACCCATCAGCTGATCCACGACCAAGCGCAGCTCGGAATTCCTTGCTTGGCTGTAGATGGAGATACTTTTTCCGGTCTGGCGGGTAAGGATAACCCTCAGGGTATTATTGCCGTCGTCCGACAGCCTCGACTGCGGCTCGATAACCTCCCTGTAGAAAACTTCAGATGGGGTGTCGCTTTAGTCGCTCCACAAGACCCGGGTAATATCGGTACCATCCTGCGCACAATCGATGCTGTGGGAGCCAGTGGCTTGCTGTTGCTGGATGATCCGGCGAACAATCAATATAGCACTGACCCTTACCATCCCAGCTCTGTGCGTGCCAGCATGGGAGCGATCTTCTGGTACCCCATTGTTTCAGCTACATTTTCCGAATTTATCAAGTGGGTGAAAGCCAATGGTTTTACGCTCTATGGCACGTCTACCCATGCCAGTTTGGATTATCGTAAAGTTGAATGTTTTGAGCAGCCCCTGATCCTGCTGATGGGCAGCGAGCGTGAGGGATTGACTGCCTCTCAATCTGAGGTATGTGATGTGATGCTGAATATCCCCATGCAGGGTCGGGTGACCTCGCTGAATCTGGCTATTGCCACCGGGGTGATGTTATATTCCATCTCGGATAAGCTGGGATGATGCGTTTGGAATTTTATCCTTAGCGAGCCGTGCTTCCCCCATCTACCACGAGAGCTGAACCAGTCATAAAACTGGAATCGTCCGATGCCAGGAACAAGACTGCCCGGGCGATCTCAATCGTTTCAGCCACTCTTCCCATTGGCAGGTCGCTCTTGCGAGCTTCAACCTCACTCACCGCACCTGATGTGCGATAAAACCCATCCTTTAGCCAGCGATCCACAAAGGTATCCCCTGGGCAGACGGCGTTGATGCGGATGTTCTCTCCAGCATGGTCGATCGCCATAGCGCGTGTCATCTGTACGACTGCCCCTTTTGAGGTACAGTACGCCACCACTGCAGGTGCCCCGATGAATGCCCAATCGGAAGCATTATTGATGATCGCCCCACCGCCATGCGCACGCATCACTGGCAGCACTAGCTTGGACATACGCCAGACGGCGGTCACATTGAGCAGCAAGGTGTCGTTCCAATCTTCATCCGTGGTCGTTTCTGCGGTTCCACAGACGACGATGCCAGCGTTATTGAACAGGATGTCTATCTGCCCATATCTTGAAACAGTCTCATTCACAGTGCGCTGACAGTCTTCCATCCGGCGATGGTCAGCGTGGATAAAATACCCGCCGGTACGTTCTGCCACCTCATATCCAAGCTGCTCACGGCGTCCGGTAAATGCCACCTTTGCCCCTTCAGCTGCGAATAATTCTACAGTGGTCTTCCCAATCCCCGACGTCCCCCCGGTGATCAGTGCCACCTTATTTTCAAGTCGCATACCGACGCTCATCGTGTGGAAGGAGCGCTTTTATAAACGTGTGACCAGCCTGCGCCTCCGCAGATCTTACATCGATCCAGAAATTCCCCGGACGTCTGTGTCCCCGTTCCAGCGCAGTGCGGGCACTTGTGTGAAGGCTGTGCCACCAGCACACTACCCTGTCCATTACAGACCAGGCAGATATCACCATATTTTCCATACTTGCCAGTACCCTCGCACCAGGCGCAGGTCTCAGGAGCATACTGCATCACCGGCATGACCATTTGAATACCTCCACAAATAAGATTTGGCTGTTTTCTGATTCATTATACACGAGGTTTCACTTTGCTAAATGGTGCTCGGATATTAGATATACCCCCTAAATAATTCAAGAAACTATAATATATATTGAATATATTTAAATAATAATGTAAAAATATCAAATAAATTCATTGACATATTAATAATGTTATGTATAATATGGATAACTTTTCAGAATTGTGTTTATGGATGAAGATATTATGACGAACGAAAACGCCGCTCTTGACCATACCAAGCCTTGGGCTTCCCGTTTTTTTACCATTTGGACTGGCCAGGCTTTCTCACTGTTGGGTAGCCAGCTTGTATCCTTTGCCGTCATCTGGTGGCTGACCCAAACCACTGGCTCGGCGACCGTCTTGGCTACTGCCTCCTTGGTGGGGTTGCTGCCCCAGGTCATCCTTGGTCCAATCAGCGGTACTCTGGTTGATCGCTGGAGCCGGCGTCTCACCATGATCGTCGCTGATGGTCTGATTGCTCTTGCCACTGTAGTTTTGGCCATCCTGTTTGCCCTGGGTCATGTGCAAATCTGGCAGGTATACGCCCTGCTTTTTATCCGTTCCGTCTGTGGAGGCTTTCATTGGCCTGCCATGCAGGCTTCGACCTCGCTTATGGTTCCCAAAGAACATCTGTCACGCATCCAGGGAGTAAACCAGATGTTGCAGGGTGGCATGAGCATTGCTTCAGCCCCCCTCGGTGCCTTGCTCCTGGCATGGCTGCCCATGGAAGGCATTCTGACGATTGATGTGTTCACTGCCATGCTTGCCATCACTCCCCTGTTCTTCTTTCAAGTTCCGCAGCCCGAGCGGCGGGATTTACAGCCAGAAGCCCAGGGTAAATCCTCCGTCTGGCAGGATTTTCGGGCTGGATTGAGTTACGTCTGGGGTTGGCCCGGACTGATGCTGATCGGCATCATGGCAACGGTGATCAATTTCCTGCTCACCCCAGCATTTTCCCTGCTTCCCATTCTCGTCACCCGCCATTTTAACGGTCAGGCACTTCAGCTTGCCACACTCGAATCTTTTTCCGGTATCGGTTTCATTATTGGCGGTCTGATCCTCAGCGCCTGGGGAGGTTTTAAGCGTCGCGTACTGACCAGTCTGGTGGGCCTGATTGCCATGGGTTTGGGTTGTCTGGTGATGGGTCTGTTGCCGCCCTCTGCATTTGTCTTCGCAGTAGCCACCATACTATATCTCGGCATTGTTAACCCTATCGTCAACGGACCTTTGATGGCTGCAGTGCAGGCTTCCGTTGCACCTGAGATGCAGGGGCGTGTATTTACCCTAATTGGCACCATGGCAGCTGCCATGTCCCCCATTGGTTTAATCATCGCCGGCCCCATTGCAGATAAGCTTGGCGTACAGACGTGGTTCTTGATTGGTGGGATTGTGACCGTTTTAATGGGCCTCATCAGCCCATTTATCCCGGCTATTATGCACTTTGAAGATGGTCGGGTGGCCACTACTCCAGTCGTGGCTGATCAATCGCCTCTTCCTGGGCTTGAGTTGGTTGAAGCCCAGGTGGCAAATACATCCAAGTCCACGCCTGTCGAAGTCGAATGCACATAATGGATTGATTTACGGGTCAGAAAAACAAGGCTCCTCCTATGCGGAAGAGCCTTGTTTGTTCTAAGCCTTTCACTGTTCAGGTTACCACAAACCTCTAACCACCAGTAGCACACCGATAATCAAGAGGGGTACCCCTGCGATCGCACCCACCACCGTGATGGTGAGTATTACCCCCACCAACATCAATGCCAGGCCTAATATTACTGCCACCAATCTGCCGGTGAGTAATACGATATAGGCGATTAAGTTCCATAACCAGACAAATGGTCTGAGCAGCCAATGGGTATTTTTGGGGTTAATCATCATCCACTCCTTATTCTCACACTTGTAATTTAATACGCACTGCATTATATATGGTTGCATTTTGACGAATCTTATGCTTCCCTAATCTATTTGTAACCCTCCCAGTTTTGTGTTCCGTGTAAAATATATTTTCATAGAAAGAATTGGAGCGTAATTATGGTCAAGATAGACCCCTCTGAGATCACCCCCAAGCATCTATACCTTTCACGCCGCCAATTTATTGGTAGCGCTGGTGCAGTTGCCACCGGTGCCTTGGTCCTGGCAGCTTGCAAAGGGAATGTGCTCACTGCGACAACAGGCGCACCCAATTATACGGGTCCCACCACCGATGAGCTGGGTGCCTCATTGACCTCATTCCAGGATATCACCCATTACAATAATTATTACGAATTCTCCACCAACAAGGAAGCGGTGGCGAATTTAGTAACTGATTTTCCCATTTCTCCATGGAGCATTGAGGTTTCTGGTCTGGTCACCAACCCCAAAACGTACACGATTGAGGATCTCCAGAAATTTCAGCCGGAAGACCGCATCTATCGTCTGCGCTGTGTCGAAGCCTGGTCGATGGTCATCCCCTGGACTGGCTTTCCATTACACAAGTTGCTGGATGATGTCCAGCCCACCTCTGAAGCCACCTATGTCCAGTTCACCACCATTTACGATCCCAAAGACATGCCCTTGCAGGGCTCCAATCTCCTCAATTGGCCCTATGTGGAAGGCTTGCGTATGGATGAGGCTATGCACGACCTGACTCTGATGGTAACCGGCATGTATGGACAGGCTTTACCCAAACAGGATGGAGCACCCATCCGCCTGGTGGTACCGTGGAAATATGGCTTCAAAGGTATTAAAGCGATTGTCAAGATTGAACTGGTGAACTTTCAGCCTTCCACCACCTGGATGCAGGCTGCACCTGACGAGTATGGCTTTTATGCCAATGTCAATCCCAATGTGGATCACCCGCGTTGGTCACAAGCCACCGAGCGCCGTATCGGTGAGGTTGCCAGGCGGAAAACTTTATTATTCAATGGCTATGAAAAGGAAGTTGCTTCACTCTACGTAGGGATGGATTTAAAAAAGAACTTTTGAATACAAAAAACAGGTTTTTCGACTACTGGTTCCCAATCCTGGTTCATATTGCCTGCCTGCTGCCTATTCCGTGGCTCATATTGGATGCCTGGCAGGGAAATTTAACTGCCGACCCCATTCGCGCTTCGATTCTACGCACTGGCAAGATCGCCCTGGAGCTGCTCGTATTGAGCCTGGCGTGTACACCTTTAAATAACATCTTTGGCTTCAAGCCTGCCCTCAGGGTTCACCGCGCTTTGGGAGATTATTCTTTTCTGTACACCAGTCTACACTTTGCCATCTTCGTTAGCCTGGATTATGGTTTTGATTTACCACTCGTGATGCATGAGCTAATCAGACCTTACGCCCTGGTTGGTCTGATTGCCGGGTTATTATTGGTCCCTCTCGCCATTACCTCCTTCTCGCCCTGGCCAAAACGCCTTGGCAAGAATTGGAAGCGTTTACACAACCTGGTTTATGTGATCAATCTCCTGGCTGCTTTGCATTTTATTCTGGTGGTCAAACAGGGCGTTACCGAACCCTACCTATGGATGATCTTGATCATTTTCTTGCTTGTGCTTCGCCTCCCTCCTGTTCGCCACTTTTTCAGCGGTTTTTTTACTCATCAAGAGTGAGTTTGTAATCAGGATAAAGCTGACGGTGACAAAATGCCACCGTCTTTTTATTTTCGATATATAATCTGAAAATGGTTACTCCCGCGTTTTCTAATACACCTGATTCGATTTCAGCTCATGAGTTTGAACAGCTTATTCAAGATGGCATTATCGCCGTCAAGAACGGCAATCGGTCGCTGGCTAAAAAATTGCTGGATCAGGCTGCGTTGATCAATAGCACTGATCCCCGTATTTGGATTTGGCTTTCAGCCACCACAGATGACCTGCAAGAACGCCGCACCTATCTGGAACGGGCTGTCATCCTTGACCCCTCGAATGCGATTGCCAAGCGGGGTTTGTTGATGGTGACGGAAAAGCTGGATAAGACTCGTCTCATGCCCGAAGGTGCTTCTTATGTTCCACCTGAGGCGCCTCCACCAGAAGAAGCAAAGAGCAAAACTTATCTGTGCCCCAATTGTGGGGCTACGATTTCATATAGAATCGATGAGACTGTTCTGGTTTGCCAGTTTTGCGGTTTTAAAAGGAAAGTGGATCAAAGCGTGATAAGTGAAAGCTTCGAGCAGCCATTGGACGCTATCCTGCCCACTACACGTGCCCATCGTTGGGCAGATAGTCAATCACGTCTCACTTGTGAGCAGTGCGGGGTGGTCATCATCCTTCCACCCGGTCAAACTGCTGATAGTTGCCCATACTGCTCCGCTAACCGTTTTATCACCTCATTCACCTTGGTAGAAATGGTCGATCCTCAGGCGATTGGTTTGTTTAAAATCGACCCACAAAATGCAGCCAAGAGCATCAAAACCTGGCTGGGTAAGGGTTGGTTTGCCCCTGACGATTTAACCATCCGCCATGCAGGTATGCAGCTTCATCCTGCTTATTACCCCTTTTGGGTTTTTGAAGGGACGCTTGAAGTCCCATGGTTTTGTGATATTAACAAAGGGACGGGTAAGCTTCCCCAATGGGAAGCTCACAGCGAGTCCCAGTTTGAGATGTTCAAGGATGTCATTATCCCTGGTCTACGCAAGATGTCCCCTGGAGAGCTGGCGGGTATTGAGCCGTTCAACTTTGATGAATTGGTGGAATTTTCCCCCGATTACCTGGCAGGTTGGGTGGCATTAACTTACGATAATCCTTTGGCAGATGCCTCCTTACGGGCGCGGGAGAAGGTACAAAAAAAAGTGCAGCGGACGTTATCTGGCTCAGTGGAGCCGCATCACTCAACGCGTAATTTCAGTACCGGGACTGGCAAATGGAGTGGTCTCACCTACAAGCTAGCCCTCCTACCAATCTATACCGGCAATTATCTTTTTCAAGGCAAGCATTATCGCTTGCTGGTCAATGGTCAAACTGGCAAAGTGGGTGGCAAAAAGCCGGTGGATAATCTCAAAACCGCTATGATTGTCATCATAGGCATGGTTTTATTAATTCTAATAGGCATTGTTTTAATCATCATATTCAAAAATATTATGTAGAGGTGAATTTCGTAACCAGTGAAT
>CAZXPK010000129.1:1212-10145 GCA_964642565.1 uncultured Anaerolineaceae bacterium | reverse complement strand
TTGTATTAAATTTTCGTCCAACGGTCAATTGTGGTCTTGTTTTTCAACACTCTCTATCAAATTTATTTGACTTTTTCTATTTGATTAGGTAAAATAGCGCAACCGCACGGAACATTTAACAAATGACCTTCATTGCAGCAATTTCATTTCGTGCGACCCAGACGCATTTGCGTGTGGGAATTTTGTTTGTTTAGATCTACATGGATCGAGTGGAGGACAAATGAATATATTAGGTCTTGCCCGACATGGCTTAAATAGTTTCGAGCAAATAGCAATTGTTGGTGTGGTGGTTGTTGCCATTATCAGTCTCCTTTATGCCTGGTTTTTACGAGGCAGAGTGATGGCAAAAGATAAGGGAACCGCGAAGATGCAGGAAGTGTGGAATGCCATCCGCATCGGAGCAAATAGTTATTTAAACCGCCAATTACGTTCAATCCTTCCACTTATATTAATCCTGACAGTAGCATTATTCCTATCCGTATATATCGTTCCTCCCTCCCTGGAAGCTCGCGAATGGCACTGCATATTTATTCAGGGAGTAGATGCCCATAATGCGGAAGCCCTTAAAACCTGTGCCGAAGGCATCACCAAAGATGGCACCCCTCAAGCCTACCAGCAAATCTTGCTCATCATCGGTGTGGCACGCATGATCGCCTTTGTTATGGGGGCATCCTTCTCCCTTACCGTAGGTCAGCTGGGGATGCGCATGGCAATTCAAGCGAATGTTCGCGCCGCTTCAGCTGCACGGCGCGGCTTCAATGAATCCTTATCGATCGCCTATTATGCCGGTACGATCACTGGTATGTTAACTGATGGGTTGGGTCTTTTCGGCGGAACGATCATTTTCATGATCTTTGGTCGGGCTGCACCCGACGCACTTTTGGGGTTTGGTTTTGGTGGAACCCTTCTGGCATTATTTATGCGGGTGGGCGGTGGAATTTATACCAAAGCTGCTGATGTGGGTGCTGATCTGGTCGGCAAGGTCGAACACGATATTCCCGAAGATGACCCTCGTAATGCAGCTGTGATTGCTGACCTGGTTGGAGATAATGTTGGTGATTGTGCAGGCATGGCAGCTGATATCTTCGAAAGTTACGAAGTAACCATTGTTTCTGGCTTGATCTTGGGGCTGGCTCTGGTCTCCCTGACCGGTGATTTAAAATGGATTGTCTACCCGCTGATTATCCGTGCTATCGGTGTGATCAGCTCAATTTTGGGTACTTTTACCGTCCCGATTTGGGAACGGTTTCCACTCAATTTCATACGCGCTCACGATGCCGAAGAAGCCATGTTCCGCTCTTATGAGGTATCCAGTGTCAATACCATTATCTGGGCTTTCGCTTTGGCTTATTGGTATGCTCATGATTGGAGACTGGCTGCTTTAACCGCCATCGGCGTAGGCCTTGCAGTTGCCTACAATCCATTAACCTCCTATTTCACCTCCACCAAACGTCCACCGGTCAAGGAAATCGTGAACTCTACTCGTGGTGGTCCTGCAACCACCATATTATCCGGTTTATCCGTCGGTATGGAATCCAGCGTCTGGGCGCTTGTGGTTATCGCCATCAGTTTCGTCCTCGCGTTGCTCCTCTACAATAGTGATGGAACGACATATGTGTTGTATGCCGTTGCCATGATTGGTATTGGTATGCTCAGCCATACAGGAAACAACGTCGCGATGGACTCATATGGTCCTATCTCCGATAATGCCAATGGCATCGCTGAAATGTCCTGGCATGATATGGATGACGAGGAGACTCGTAAAGCCCGGCAGATTATGGCAGACCTGGATGCGGTTGGGAACACCACCAAAGCGATTACCAAAGGCGTTGCCATTGCTTCGGCCGTGATTGCAGCGGTAAGTCTTTTTGCCTCCTTCATCACCGATGTCGGTCGTGTCCAAGCACAGCTCGGTTTTCCCATCATGGATGCCATTAGAGTGTCGGAAACACGGGTTTTCATCGGTTTGCTCCTCGGGGGTGCTCTCCCCTGGTTATTTAGCTCCCTATCCATCCGGGCTGTCACACGTGCAGCGGGTCTGATTGTGGAAGAAGTTCGCCGTCAGTTCCGCATCCCTGGGATAATGGAAGGTAATGTTCAGCCTGACTATGCGCGAGTTGTGGGTATCTCTACAACTGCTGCTCAAAAAGAGCTGATCCCTCTCGCCACTATTGCCGTTCTGTTACCCCTGGCAGTTGGTTTGATCTTACAAGTTGAGGCGTTAGGAGGCTTCCTTGCTGGCATTATTCTAAGCGGTCAATTACTGGCCGTCTTCATGGCAAATTCAGGTGGTGCTTGGGATAATGCAAAGAAAACCATCGAAGATGAGCCGCGTGATCTTCAAGCGAATACAGGTAAAGGTTCTGAGCGTCATAAAGCAGGTGTGGTTGGCGATACAGTTGGTGACCCTTTGAAGGATACGGCTGGTCCAGCCTTAAATCCAATGATCAAAGTAGTCAACCTGGTGAGCCTGATTATGGCTCCTGTCATCGTGAAATACAGTCATTCACAGGTTGCTTCCTACGTGGTTGGACTCGTTCTTTTGGTAGCAGTTGGATGGGCAATCGTCACCAGCAAAAAGCCGGCCTCCCCGATAGAGAAAAAGTCTTGATATCAGACCTGAGCAATCCCTCCCACACCCGGGAGGGATTTTTTTACTATCATCCTAAACACTTGCATCTTCTGCCAGAATAAGGCATACTTAACATTCGGAGTGTAAATAATATGGCGATAATTCCATTACGTGCATACAATCGTGAGATAGAAGGCATGATCGATAACGGACAACTGGATGAAGCAGTCGCGCATTGCCGTCATATCCTTACCACGTACCCGAAATATATTGCCTCCTATCGTTTATTGGGTAAAGCCCATTTGGACCAGCAACGCATTAGTGATGCCACCGACATATTCCTACGGGTGCTATCCTCTATTCCGGATGATTTTATTGCGAATGTTGGTATGAGCATCATCCGCGAGGACGAAAATAACTTGGATGCCGCCATCTGGCATATGGAGCTTGCATACGAAGCCCAGCCAGCTAACATAGCTATCCAGGATGAATTACGCCGCCTCTATGGTCGTAGGGATGGGATGCAGCCACCAAAAGTGCGCCTCACTCGCGGAGCACTTGCCAGGATGTACTCCAAAGGCGGATTGTTCGATCAGGCAATTGCTGAGCTCCGGGCAGCCATAGCCGAAGACCCTAACCGCCCAGACCTTCAGCTCTTACTTGCCCAAATGTTTTATCAGACCTCCCAACGGGTTGAAGCAATCGACACCTGCGTTAATATCATCAAGAAAATACCATTTTGTTTGGAAGCCAATCGAATTCTGGCAGTTTCCCTGCCAATAACTGAAGGATCCGATGCGGTAAAAAACTATCGTCAGATCGTAATCTCAATGGATCCGTATTTTGCATTTGCGGCACCGGATCAAATTTCCTCTGATCAAGTTCCTGAGACCGCAGTAAATATCGAAAGGTTGGATTATAAATCCGGGATCCAAGTTGGAGAAACTCCCGCTCAACCGAATTGGGCGACCTCATTGGGGATTTCGATTGAGAAACCAGCCGAAGAGAACTTACCCGATTGGCTAAAATCTGCCGAAGCTCCCCCTCCAACTCCACCGGACGAAAATGCCCCACCCAGCGTTTCTCCATTTATCTGGGATACCCAGGAGGTGGAAAAAATTATCACCGATACCTCAAAACCTGATGAAGAAATTCCAGACTGGATGAAAGATGCTGGTTGGCAACCTGCTTCAGGCCAGGCAGCCCAAATCCCTGGAGAGACACAAGCGGAAGAACCAATTGTTGAGGCTCCAGCGAGCGAAGGTCTGGAAAAAGCTGATATCCCCGAGTGGCTTAGTGGAATAACCCCTGAAGGTGCATTTGGTGAAGAATCACAAGCAGATCAACCTCAGGGAGGTGATCTATCCACGCCCTGGTTGGAAGAGCATCAGCCTGGTCCAACCGATTCGATCATTCAATGGTTGGATGAAAAGAAACCCGAGGCACCTGCCTCTCCTCTCATCCCAGAAGAAAACCTTGCTCCCACTCCAGAAGAGGAGATACCCGATTGGCTTAAAGATTTGGAGGCTCCTCAAGCTCCATCTACTCATGTAGAAATACCTGTTGAATCCACTCCAGCACCTACATCTGAAACCTCTGCCTTTTTAGAAGAACCGGCCATACCTGAATCACCCGAAGTAAAGGTGTCTCCATTCGAAGAATCATTGGAACGACCACTTGAAATACAACCGGTTAAGGAGGGTACCCTGCTTCCGCTTGAAAGCCCTGAATCAAGGAAAACCACTGCTGGGTTAGCTGATGAGATTCCAGACTGGCTTAAGGAGCTCGCTGGAGAACCGCCTTCGGCAGAAGCGCTTGTACCCGCTGCAGAAAGTGCAATTACAGAAACCCCTCAAATCACTGAGCCTGAGCCTCCAGCAGAGCAGCCGATAACCGCTGAGGAATTACCAGCAGTAGAGCTGCCAGGGATTGCAGAAGAACTACCAACAGCTGAGGTGCCATCCATCTCTGAAGAAGCACCGATAACAGAGCTTCCAATGACCGCCGAAGGACCAACCGAAGTCGAGGTACCCGCAATTGCCGGTGAACTTCCAGCAATAGAAGTGCCATCCATCTCTGAAGAAGCACCAGTATCTGAGCTTCAAATACCCCCAGCAGAGGTTCCAGCAATCTCTGAAGAGATACCAATATCTGAGATTCCAGTACCTTCTGAGGAATTACCATCAGCAGAGGTTCCAGCTCTCTCCGAAGAAGTACCGACCACAGAGCTCCCAGTTCCAGCTGAAGAATTTCCTGCACCAGAGATTCCACCTATCTCTGTGGAACAAGCTCAAATTGAGCAGCCACTTCCAGCTGAGGGCGAATTAGAACCTGCTACATCAGGTGCTGAGAGTGAATCCGAGGCTATCACCTGGTTGGAAGGTCTTGCAGCGCAACCAGCTGCCAAAGAGCAAGAATTGATTACTCCCACTGAAGAACGTGAAATCCAGCCACCTGAGTGGATGAAACTTGAGGCTAAGCCCAGCATGGAAGAATCTATTGAACCAGTGCCTCAGCCAGGAGAAACAGCCGCTGTTCCTGCTCAAGAAATCCCAGAATGGATAAAAGGATTAGGTGAGACCCCAGAAATCGAACAAGTTCCTGAGGAGCCTGTTTCTGCTACTGTCCCTGAAACCCCAGCGCCACCCGCTGAAGAGATTCCCGCCTGGCTGACTGAGATGGAAGAGGCTGAACCTGAACTGGAACAGCCTATGCCTGAAAAAGAAGAGCCGGTTCCCTCCACCGAAGCTCTGGAATGGAAATCAGATGAATTGCCAGATTGGCTCAAAGAGATTGCTGAGACAGCGCCTTCTGAAGGAGCCCCTGTAGCAGGTGAGCTTCCTGCAGCTGAAGAAATTCCTCCAGTTTCAGTCGAGCCAGGCTCACAATTGACTAGTGAAATTGCCCCAACTGCGAAAGTTAGTGAGGAAGTACATGAAGAACCCCAGCCAGAAACTGCCACCTGGGTATCGGAGGTTGAAGGACCGGTCGAACCACCATCTGCCGCTCCAGTCGAAGCGGAAGTTGCACCGACCCCAGTTGTTGAAGAATTCGTCACCAAGACGGTTGACATCCAGGCTGCCCCTACCGAAGCACCGGTAGAAGCTGCTGAGGCAGTGTCAGAGATTAACCGATTAGCCTTATCCAATGCTCACAACGCACTCAACCTGGGGCTTCCCTCCCAAGCAGTGGAATACTACACCGGATTGATAAAACAAAATTACCAGCTCGACGAAATCATCAAGGATCTACATGACGCAATTAATCGCTTCCCCGTTGATGTAAACATGTGGGTTACTCTTGGGGATGCCTATTTCCGAACCGAAGAATTGCAGGAAGCATTGAACGCCTATACCAGGGCAGAAGAATTGGTTAGGTAGAAATAAATCATGAACATCAGTCAACGTGAAACGTATGGGTATACGTTTCACGTTTCGCGTATCAACCATACTTGGAGGCGAATATGGAACGTTCGTTAGTGTTGGTTAAGCCAGATGCTGTTCAAAGAGGTTTAATTGGTGAAGTTATCTTGAGGCTCGAAAGGCGTGGGTTGCGCCTGGTTGCTGCGAAATTTATTGCGGTCAGTCAGGAATTAGCCAGGACTCATTATGCCATCCATAAAGGGAAGCCTTTTTACGAAGGATTAATTCAATATATTACCTCTGCTCCCGTGATGGCGATGGTCTGGGAAGGTCCCAATGCAATCAATGCGATTCGTCAGACTATGGGTGCCACCCGTCCAACCGATGCCGACCCAGGTTCCATTCGCCACGATTTTTCCCTTGAGATTGGTCGAAACCTGACGCATGCTTCTGATACCGTGGAAAATGGCGAAAAAGAAATCGCCTTATGGTTCACTCCCCAGGAATTGATCACCTGGGAACGCGCCATTGATCACTGGGTATTTGAAGACTAGTAATCCTATAAATCATAAGATTAATCCTGGATCACCCTCACCATTTTCACCCCGTGTTTCTTTCCATCTGGGCTTACTGGCATTCTCATGGAAAGGGACACGGAATATTTTAAGTTATAATCAGACAATCTAAGGCTTATTTAGACAAATTAGACCGACCTGAGGTTTTAATGGTTCAATCTCCAACCGAAATCAAATTCAAATTGGAACGCATTCTCCCAACTGTTCAAAAACCTGCCCGTTATATCGGTGGTGAGTTAAATCAAGTCGTTAAAAATTGGGATGCAGTCGAAACCCATGTGGCATTGGTATTCCCTGATATTTATGATATTGGTATGTCTAATCTTGGGTTGGCCATCCTCTACGAATTGATTAATGATCGCCCAGATGCACTGGCTGAACGAGTCTATTCTCCATGGATTGACATGGAAGCGGCAATGCGCCGTGCTGGTATTCCCTTATATTCATTAGAATCCAAGCAGCCATTATCTGCATTCAATATTGTTGGGTTTAGCCTA
Source organism: uncultured Anaerolineaceae bacterium (assembly GCA_964642565.1). Taxonomy (GTDB): domain Bacteria; phylum Chloroflexota; class Anaerolineae; order Anaerolineales; family UBA4823; genus FEB-25. Next base: position 3,139 of record CAZXPK010000129.1, on the reverse strand, counting down.
CCCTATGAGACCCTGTTTACTAATACTCTCAATGCCTTGGATTTGGCAAAGATTCCCTTATTAAGCGCTGAGCGTCATGAAACAGACCCACTGGTCATTGCGGGCGGTCATGCAACATTTAATCCAGAACCTATGCATTCGTTTGTGGATGCATTCGCTATTGGAGAAGGTGAGCAAGTCATCCAGGAGATCATTGACGTTTATCAGACGTGGAAAAGCTCTTCTCTCTCCCGCCAGCATCTGCTGACCAGTTTATCCGTCCTCCCTGGCGTTTATGTCCCTAGCCTATACCACACATATTACCATCAGGATGGTACTGTTGAGCGGATAGAAAAGCTGGTAGATCAGACAAATTTTCCTGTCCTCAAGCGAATAGTCCCGCAGCTTCCCCCACCTCCCACTCGCTTTATCGTCCCCAATATCGAAACCGTGCATAATCGCGTGCCGATTGAGATTATGCGCGGGTGTACACGCGGATGTCGCTTTTGCCACGCGGGCATGGTATCTCGTCCTGTACGTGAACGTAGCGTATCCGAGATCATTCAGGCGATTGACCTGGCCCTGAAACATACCGGGTTTGAAGAGATTGGTCTGCTCTCCTTATCCTCTTCTGACTATACGCATATCATCGAGTTGGTCCAGGCGATCACGGATAAATACCATGGGCAGCACCTGGGGATTTCACTGCCATCGCTACGCATCGCATCCTTTTCTGTGGATTTAATGGACCTGCTTAAAGAATCCCGTCATGGTGGATTTACCCTGGCACCTGAAGCAGCCACAGAACATATGCGCAATATCATCAACAAACCCCTTAGCACTGAGCAGCTGCTTGAAACAGCTTGGCAGATCTATTCACGCGAATGGACCACCATCAAGCTCTATTTTATGATTGGTCATCCTGCTGAGACTTTGGAGGATGTCAAAGCGATCGCTGATTTGTGCAAAGCTGTGCTGACAGAAGGGCACAAAGCGATCGGTCATCGAGCAAAGTTGAATGTCGGCGTTTCCACATTTATCCCCAAACCTCATACACCTTTTCAATGGGTCTCCTGTGATTCGGTCGAACAGATCCAATCCAAACAAGTTTTGCTCAAGCAGGAGCTCCGCCATCGCGATATAAAGCTTACCTGGACCAATCCCGAGGTTACCCTATTGGAAGCCTGGCTTTCCCGCGGCGATCGGCGCATGGCAGAGGTGGTTTATCTAGCCTGGAAAAACGGAGCCAGGTTTGATGCCTGGCAGGATCAGTTTAATTTCGATGCCTGGATGGCCGCATTTGACGCCACTCATCTCGATCCATTTTTTTATACTCACCGGGCTCGATCTTTGGAGGAAGTCTTTCCATGGGACCATATCAGCACGGGTGTCCGTAAGAAATTTCTGCTCAAGGATTTCCAATTAAGCCAGGAATTCCAAACCCGAATGGATTGTCGCTTATATTGTTTTGCCTGTGGGATCCTGCCCGCTTTTGCTGCACTTAGGCGCGAAAATCCAGGCGATTCATGGTCCTGCCCCGAGGTAAAATCACCTTCTAAGGCTAATGTATCTGCAGTCCCATGAATATTCTTTTTATAAGGCAGCTTCCACTTCATGCGTATTAGGCTCACATTTTCTAAAACTGGACCGATGCAGTACGTCGGTCACCTGGATCTACATCGTTCCTGGGAACGGATATTCAGGCGCGCCGGTCTACCCCTGGCGTACAGTCAGGGGTTTCATCCTCAACCCCGCTTGAATCTGGCCTGTGCTTTACCTCTGGGATTCACCAGTCAATGTGAGATCCTTGATGCCTGGCTGGAAGAGGACGTACCCATGGATCAGATTCTAGAACCGCTTTCTAGTGCTTTGCCCCCAGGTTTGGAAGTCCATAGCCTGGAAATTATTGATTTACATACCCCTGCCTTGCAAACTCAGGTCACCTCAG
>CAZXPK010000129.1:0-1112 GCA_964642565.1 uncultured Anaerolineaceae bacterium | reverse complement strand
ATTACCGTGCAGATCTTGGGTGTCATACTATCTGTATTATTCGGTGTCGTTCCAATGCTTGCCTTTGCATATGTGGTCTACTGGGTGGATCGCTATGAAAAGGAACCCATCCTGTTATTGGGCGGAGTATTTCTTTGGGGTGCCATCATTGCTGCGGGTGCTGCCTTCATTGTAAACTCATTCGTTGGCCTGGGGATTTATATGTTTACCGGCTCACAGGCATTCACAGAGATCTCAACTGCCTCTGCAATTGCTCCGGTAATAGAAGAATCTCTCAAAGGCATGGCATGTTTGCTCGTATTTTTATTCTTCCGTCATGAATTTGATTCAATCCTGGATGGAATCGTTTATGCAGCTGTCACTGCCATTGGTTTTGCCGCTACCGAAAATATTTATTATATCTATACCTATGGTTTCCAGCAGGATGGGGTAAATGGAATACTCTACATGTTCTTTGATCGAGTGATTCTGGTTGGCTGGCAGCATCCTTTTTATACCGCATTTACCGGGATCGGTCTGGCCGTCTCCCGCCTCAGTCGAAATCTATCCATAAAAATTATTGCTCCCATCATCGGTTGGGGTGTTGCCGTTTTCACCCACTCGATCCACAATACCATTTCTACCTTGTTTCAAGGACTTCAAAGCCTGGCTATTGGAATGATTTTCGATTGGTCGGGTTGGATTGCCATGATTATTTTCGTAATCTGGGCATTATATCGCGAGCAAAAATGGATCATTACTCAATTGCGTGATGAGGTTACCAATGGAGTGATCACCCCTGCTCAATATAAAACTGCCTGCTCCGCTTGGTCACAAACCTCCACTCGTATTAAAGCATTTTTTTCCGGTCGTTACCGTCTCATCGACCGTTTTTACCTGCTGACGGCTGAATTAGCCTTTAAAAAACATCAGGCTTCTGCCTTGGGTGAGCATGTGGAAAACCAGCCTGAGATTGATCGCATGCGGGCAGAGCTGAGAAATTTGAGTGCCCAAATCTCCGCCTGAACTTCAGGCCAGAGACAGGTGAGTTGGGGCGGAAATAAATCATGGTAAAATAAAAATCCTTGTGCCCCTGTAGCTCAGTGGATAGAGCGTTGGCCTCCGGAGCCAAA
>CAZXPK010000128.1:0-10147 GCA_964642565.1 uncultured Anaerolineaceae bacterium | reverse complement strand
TCTTGTGGACCTGGCGGGATTCGAACCCGCGGCCTCTTCAGTGCGATAGAGGAGCAAGTAGGGGAAAAGGGGAAAAAAGTTGTCTATTACGTCTATTATGTTCCAAAATCACCATACTGTGCTAGCATATCTGTTCCCGAATTGTTCCCGAATTGTTCCCGCAGTATGAAGCAAGGAAAGGCAACCTCAAGCCCTGTCCTGGGGGGGAAAATAAGAAGTAATAAACTACTTACAGAAATTAATTTTGATTGGAGTAGCTCGAACGCTCAATCAACTGATTAAGAGCCGAGCCACTCAATGTCCAGCCCGTATAAATGGTTATGGAATAACCGATGCATCCCATATATTGGGGTTCTTTATCCATAATGTCTTCTGAAACCACTGATCAGTAGCTTATCTGCACCACAACTGCACCAGTGTGGGATAAAAAAGTGAAGCAAAAAATGAAAGTGTGCAGTTGTTTTTAAACCAGAAAGCCTAAAAAATTAGTATTAAACTTGTATCAGGAATTTCCATGGACCACCAGGTTCCCATTTGCCCTCAAATAATTCCCCAATGGCACTTTTACGTAATGGTGGAATCAAAAAACCATTAATAACGCTAGAAACATCAGAAAAAGATATGGGAACTGTTTCAAGATGCATACGCTTCCTAAAGGCTTGCCATTGGGTTTGTTTCTCAGCAGCAAACGAGCCGCTCAGACCTACCGGGATTTCCATGGGCAGCTCTGTCCTTCTCCGTTGGAAAGTAGTAATTATTGCCCCTTGTAATATTCCTCCATCAAATTCAAAATGCTCAGCCATGACCCATAAATCGTGAAAATCTTTCATCCGGCTGTTAGCCCGATCCAGGAAAACCAATGCCCGTAATTTTTCCGCTACAACACTCTCGGGTGAGTAACCACGAAGCTGTGGCATGGGCATTTGAAGAATTGTCGGATACTTTAACGTGATTGGTGCGGGTGATACCACATCCGCAAAGCCAATATCTATTTGCAGTGGGATTTTTACCTTGCCCAGGTATCCTGCAAGGTTTAGGCGTACCCCTTCATAATCTGCATCTTCTTTGATTCGTTCGCATTGGACGAAAGAATTATCAAATATTAAACCATCAGGCTCAACTTCCTGGTCACATATTTCTTGGAAAATCCTCGATACAGCATCTAACTCATTGGTGGTAAATCCTAATAAATCTATATCCCGCGTGGGTCGATAAACCGATGTTCCCCACGCCAGGAACATGAGGGCTCCCTTCAAGATAAATTTATCAGAATAATCTGACCTGGATATCCGGTAGAGAAATCGCTCTATTGCATAATATTGCAATATTTCGTTAAAAGGACGGTTGTCTTTATGTGCCTTATTAAGTAACTGTTGTCGAACCGAAGCCTGTAGATTTTTCACTTCACTCATAGAATCGCTTCCAGATAAGGTTTAATCACCCGCTCGACACGGTCAATTCGAGCATAATTCAGTAGAGTCTCGACATTGAACGCTACACTTTTCCGATATTCTCTCAGTGCCTCCAGAGCCACGTCCAGACCGATTTTGTTTCGAAACTTAAAGCAATCCGCAACGGTTTTCTCGATTCTATAAATTTTCACGATAATTCCATCCAGATAATGGTCTTCAATGCCAGCATAATAAGCCTTCTCAGACAGCCAGAAAATCCTAATGGGTGGGTATTCAAGACGAGGTTTCTCGGAGTAGTTGGGAAGAGCAACATAGACCTGGTGGGGAATCTGTGTGGTCAGGTTTTGGAACGATAGCGCTGAGATCAGGCAAATCACCCCTTTGGGGATCTTCATCGCCACCTGTACCAGGTCAAGGTTCGAACTAAGATCCACGCTCGCCAGCCGGTAAAGTCCCCGACTCTCGCGCAGTATCGTACCCGAATCTCTCATCTGATATAGCGTTCGAGGAGCAATCCCAAACCGAATAGCTTGTTGGGTGTGTAGAAACCCATTATGGTTTTCGAAGATCCTGATCGCATGGTCTATTGCATTCATTGTACTGATCAACTGTATAGTATTAACTGTGAATTTAATTAACTACAGTTAATATTATACACAGATTCTCTGTTTTGTCAGGTATAAGATTCTGGGGTAGAGAGAACATCTTTTAGAATAGCCTGGATGGTGCAAATATTCCTTACAAGGTAATACAGTGGACCTGGCGGGACTCGAACCCGCGTCTTCTTCAGTGCGATAGATGAGCAGGTAGGGGAAAAGGGGAATAATACCATCTATTACGTCTATTTTGTTCCAAAATCACCATACTGTGCTAGCATATCTGTACCCGAATTGTTCCCGTATTGTACACGCAGTGTACCCGATATGCATCGGTATGAAGCAAGGAAAGGCAACTTGTAGTTCGAGCAAATCTCAAATGTTATGATACTCATTAATTTTAACGGGGCATCTATCAAGATAATTTTATAGATTCAACTCACAAGTGCAACTTTGATGGTTGAAAGAGGTAAGCTGCGGTAGGATAAGCCTCTAGAGACCTGCAAGTCAAAGGAGTGCTTATGAGCTACACACCGCTTACCCAGGAACAACGATACCAGATTTATGCGTTGTTGAAAATGGATCATAATCGAACGGAGATAGCTGAAGTGATCGGAGCACACAAATCTACTATCAGTCGCGAACTGTACCGCAATTGTGGGTTGCGCGGTTATCGGCTTAAGCAGGCTCATCAGAAGGCGCTTTGTCGCCGCAATCACAGTAGAGTTCGCATCTTGCCGGAAACATGGGAGCTGATTGAAACGAAGCTGTGTTTGGATTGGAGCCCTGAGCAAGTCTCGGGATGGTTGAGCAGGCATAATGCGATCCAAGTCAGCCATGAGTGGATTTACCAGTACATTCTGGTGGACAAAAAGGCAGGAGGGGACCTGTATCGTCATCTACGCTGCCAAAAGAAACGGCGCAAACGGTATGGCAGCTATGACCGGCGTGGTAAGCTGCCAAACCGAGTGAGCATTGAAGAGAGACCGGCCATCGTCGAGCAACGCCAGCGGATCGGCGATTGGGAAGTGGATACGATCGTTGGCAAAGGACATCATCAGGCGATTGTCACCCTGATAGAACGCAAATCGCGCTTCTCTTTGCTGTCTAAAGTCGAACGACGTACTGCCGACAAAGTATGCGAAGCCATGATTGACCTGCTCCTGCCAGTTTCGGACCGTTTGCATACCCTCACCGCTGATAATGGCAAGGAATTTGCTGAACATGAAAGGGTAGCGCATGAACTGCATGCAGATTTCTATTTCGCTCATCCTTATACCGCCTGGGAAAGAGGTGCAAACGAAAACATGAATGGTTTGGTTCGACAATACATTCCGAAAAAACGTAATTTTGAATCTGTCACTAACACAGAATTGATACAGATTATGAAACGATTGAACCATAGACCAAGAAAATGCCTTGACTTCATGTCACCTTCTCAGGTATTCTTTGGTCAGTCTGTTGCACTTACAAGTTGAATCCAGCTTTTAATAATGACCTGCTCCCACCTGGGTAAGTCCTTCTTCTCTGATCTTTTTCCAACTTTCAATCTGGATCCGTTTTTGGGGGACGGGTCAAGCTAGGCTGTAATGCAATGATTAACGACCAGATTGCTACGAAACAAGCATTTCCGCACCTCGTTAAGTGGTTTTGTGTGCTTATGCGGGAATGTTGGCTATTGAACTCAATGCGGTTGTTAAGGTACAGCACAGGTATGCAGAACTTCTTTTACTGTATAATGAAACTGTGAATCGGGAATCGCTCATTAATCAGCGAGGTGGAGAATGAATGAAAATTCAAATCGACGTGTCGTTGTGATCATTTTGATTGCTTTTCTTTTGATCTCCTGCAGCTTATTCCAATCCACGGGAAAAATAAATAAACTCCAGGCCACAAAAGAAGCCTTGCCAACCCAGATCAGCCAAAATGAATCTCCGCAGGGGATGGTCACCCTCGTACCCGGAATGGGTACACCGACCCCGGCGGAAGAGGGTCAGACAAATCCTCAAACGGGCTTTAGCAACGTACTTCAACCGGTCGGGCAGGTGGGCGGGAGCGCAGCGGCGGTAGCTGTCAGGGGAAACCTTGCCTACCTGGGGCAGGGACCACGGTTTGTCGTACTGGATGTCTCAAACCCGCAATCGCCTGCATTTATCTCACAGAGCGAGCTCTTGCCAGGCATCGTACTAGGTATCGAAGTCGATGATCGCTACGCTTATGTCACAACCCGCTATGGAGGCTTGTTCATTTTTGATATCCAGCAAGCGGACAAACCCAAGCTGGTAAGTTCGGTTCAACCTGAAACCCCCGGCTGCGGTTCGCTGACGCTTAAGGAAAAAATCGCCTACCTTGGCTGTAATCCAAGCGGTTTGTTTATTGTGGATGTGAGTGATCCAGCCAGTCCTGTGATATTAAGTAGTAACGTGATCAAAGGCACCATACTCTCGATTGCTTATTATGCTGATCATCTATACCTGGCAGACATCAATGGACCTGGGTTGTCCATCGTAGATGTTGGTGATCCATCCAATCCACGGCAGGTTGGTACCTATGACGCAAAGAATATCCCGACCGATTACGATAAATCCATCAACGTGCTGGAGGTGTGCGGTGATCATCTCTGTCTGGCGGTGGCGAATTACGGTTTGGCCATTCTTGACCTGACCGATCCGCTGAACCCGGTCTTGAGCGGGAGCGACTCCCCATTCGTACCGAGTGGAATCGTCGTGGAAGGAGATTATGCATACCTGCTTTCTGACCTGGATGGTGTGTTCGTTTATGACATTTCTGATCCTACAAACCCTGCGCGAGTGGGGACGATGCCCACATCGGTGGGCGGTTTTGAATTTGCCGTCAACGAGATGCCCGAGCGGGGGATGTACATTGCTAATGAAAAACTATATATCCCTGACCAGACTTATGGATTGACAATTGCCGATATCAGCACACCCTCCTCCCCGAAGCTTATAGGGCAGTACATGACGCCGGTGCCTGACATGCTCACCGATATCAAAGTAAACAACGGTTATGCTTATGTGGTCAGCCGTTCCGGTGGCTTCAGGGTTCTGGATGTATCGGATCCGGTGAACATGAAAGAGGTTTTCTACGATGATGAACGAAAAAATCTATATTTACAAGTCCCAACTGCAATGGATGTGATCGGAAGTTATGCATACATTTCAGACGCAAACTATCCTTTCCATGTGTATGACATTTCAAACCCCCTCAATCCTGTGCAGGTGAGTGCTCTATATGATGAAGCCGCGTCGGATGGCGCGCATGACATGGCGATTTCAGGAGACTACGCCTATCTTTCAGGTTGGGGCTTGCAGGACGCATTCTACCCCGGGATCGGGCTGTGGGTCATCGATATCTCCAATCCGGCCAACCCACAGGCAGTGAAATTTGTCGATCTACCCAATGATCGCTGGTCGTTGAGCATCCAGAATACGACGCTCTACGCGCTTGACGGGTCGCTGGATCCGAAACAGGCAGAGCCGTTCTCGCTGCGCATCCTGGATATCAGCGAAGGCGCAAACCCGCAGGTCGTGAAAGTCATCCCGATCCCAGAGCTGCAGATGATGAGCCCGTCCGATATTGTTGCCTCAGAGAAAGAACTCTATCTCAGCACAGGCATGGCAGGCATCAAGCGGTATGACATTTCCCAACCACAGGATCCGGTGGAATTGCCCATGGATAAAACCTTGATCCCGTATGCCTACCAGCTGAACCTGGAAGCGCCTTATCTCTTTGTCAATGGGAACCTGGTTTTGGATGTTTCGGATGGCGAACACCCACAATTGATCGGCTATGCAATGGAAGCCCTGGAAGCCAAGGCCTGCGACATGGTCGGGGACATGCTTTTCATCGCTACCAACGCGCATGGGGTTTATGCTTACCGGTTGGAGAAGTAGGGAGCAGCTAATGGGTTATTGGTGTTTTGTTTGATAGATTTCGAATAGCAGCAAGTGGCTGATGTTGATGAAAGATTGATATACGGCCAGGTATTAGCGTTTCGTAAAAGCGGACGGGAAAAAGGTGCCCGGTTATGGGTAGCGGCGATTACTAAAGCTAGGTATAGGGGGAGCCTTGAGGATTAGTCAATAGTCTTTTATTTACCTTTCTACCACCTATTTCTTATGACCAACGAAGGATTTGAACCTTCAACCAACTGATTAAGCGGGGCGGAAATTGGTGTTCACCCAGTACATATTGTATTTAGATATCCTCAGTGTACTATATGTAGAAGTAAAATTATCCAATATGTCCATATTTTCCATGCAGTGTTACCTGAATTGCACCAGAATTGCACCACTGCATGAAGCAAGGAAATGCAAAATGCAGCCCTTTCCAGAGGGGGAAATCAAAATGAAGTAAGGGGATTCATCAATGGTTACATTCCCGTTAAAAGAAAAACCCTGTTTTAGGGCATTATTCCATCATTATGCGCGGATTTGTCCAAACTATGCTTCACTATCTATTGTGACCGTCGTCTGCGTTGCCGTGAAGCGCTACTTCACTTGCACCAACTGTGGACCATGCTTCAGGAACTCATGCACCTGACTCTCAATGCCATGTCCATCCCCATGTCTTTTGTCGAGCTATCCACAAGTTCATTCAGCTTCACGAAAATCGCCAACCGGTCTTTTGGCTTGGTCGCATCCACCAGGCCAGCTTCAATAACCTTACGGAGAATCTCTGTCTTGCTCAGGATGACTAGCCCCAACTGCTCATGGTTCTTGGCGTCGATGATTTCCTGGATTTCACCGATGGCTTCTGGATTCCTCTTCATAATGTTATAGAAGGTGGAACGTGCTAAGCCACACTCTCGACAAGCGTCGCTTACAATTATGCCATCGTTCATATGCTTGATGACCTGGAGGGCGTTGTTGACGTGAGAGGCTTTGATGAAGTCTTTCATGAAAGCATTGCACGACTTATGGTAGTGGATTATCTTGAAAATTCTATGGTCTCAACATTCGTAAAAGCTGTAGGAGCTAGTAAAAAGCCTTCGCCTACCAATGACTTTACTTGCTCGTTGCGCGTCCCAACGTTGTGAATAATCGTTCAGCCATTATGCAGGGTTTGGGTAGCTTTATTTTGATGAGATAATCATTTTTCGCGCTTAGCTATACTGCCATTCGTATCTGCTGAGTGATGAGCAACAGATTCTTGTACAATCCCAATACCAAAGAAAAGCCAAATCTACGTATGGTCTGGCATGTCCAAAACAAGATGTGGTAACAGTGTTTTCTGTTACTATATAAATGGATAAAGCCTTGCTTATACCCTATTTGATTATCAATGGCAAATAAGAATCCAAATATCCGCTGCCGATGGTAAACGTCCATCCGTTGCTGGTAGTGATGACATATCCGTTATGATCTCGCGCTTCTAACTTCCAGTAATAGGTGCCGTTAGAATAGTGGGTCTTTTGGCCAGCAGTATAAGGGGTGAAGGTCGGGTAATCCGTGTAGACATAATCGTAGGGAGGGCTAAAGCCGGGTTGAGTGCTGACAATCAGGTGATAGTCACGCGCCCCAACGACCCGTGCCCACTGAAAGGTTGGGTCTGTGGTCAATGTAGCTCCATCGGCGGGAGCAGTCAGCAGCAAGTTCATTTGCTTGGTGAAGCTGCGTGCCAAACTGGTAGTTATGACATATCCGTTATGATCTCGCGCTTCTAACTTCCAGTAATAGGGGCCATTTATGTAAGTATTCCGGTAGCCTGAAGTCCCATAAGTGTAGGGAGTGAAAGATACATAATCGGTGTAGCCATAATCGTAGGAAGGGCTGAAGCTGGGTTGAGTGCTGACAATCAGGTGATAGTCACGCGCCCCAACGACCCGTGCCCACTGGAAGGTTGGGTCTGTGGTCAACGTAGCTCCATCAGCGGGAGCAGTCAGCAGCAGGTTCATTTGCTTCGTGAAGCTGCGTGCCAAACTGGTAGTTATGACATATCCGTTATGGTCCCGCGCTTCTATCTTCCAGTAATAGGTGCCGTTGATGTAGGCATTCCGGTAGCCTGAAGTCCCATAAGTGTAAGGAGTGAAAGATACATAATCGGTGTAGCCATAATCGTAGGAAGGGCTGAAGCTGGGTTGAGTGCTGACAATCAGGTGATAGTCACGCGCCCCAACGACCCGTGCCCACTGGAAGGTTGGGTCTGTGGTCAACGTAGCTCCATCGGCGGGAGCAGTCAGCAGCAGGTTCATTTGCTTGGTGAAGCTTTGTGCCAAACTGGTAGCGATGACCGTATGGCTGGCGTTCCGCGCTTCTATCTTCCAGTAATAGGTGCCATTTATGTAGGTATTCCGGTAGCCTGAAGTCCCATAAGTGTAGGGAGTGAAGGATGCATAATCGGTGTAGCCATAATCGTAAGAAGTGCTGAAGTCGGGTAGAGTGCTGACAATCAGGTGATAGTCAGCTGCACCGACCACGCGCGTCCAGCTGAAGTTGGGATCTACTGCAAGTGTTTCCCCATTTGCCGGGGTCAGTAACTGAGGAGTAACATCACTGGCTGCCGGGGGAGCGTTCAGGGTGAAAGTGCGGCCCGCACTTGGCGTGCCCACATTATCCTCAGCATCTACACCACTTACTCGCCAATAATAGGTGTTCAAGGCTATGGCAGCGGTAGGAGTAAGCCGTGTGTTGTAGGTAGTGTAGGTATAGCTCACTGGGACAAAGGTAGCGGAGGTGCTCAACTCGACCTTGTAGTAAGCCGCACTCTCCACTGCCTGCCACTCCAGGACAGGCTCAACGATGGTGCTGCCATTGGCAGGGCTGATCAACGTGGGAGCCGGGATGTGCTTGTTAAAGGTCCAGCCCGTACTGGGCGTGCCCACGTGATTCCCAGCGTCCACCCCGCTCACCCGCCAGTACCAGGGAGTGTTGTGAGCGATGGCAGCGGTAGGAGTCAGCCGTGTGTTGTAGGTGGTGTAGGTGTAGCTCACTGGGACAAAGGTAGCGGAGGTGCTCAACTCGACCTTGTAGTAAGCCGCACCCTCCACTGCCTGCCACTCAAGGACAGGTTCGACGATGGTGCTGCCGTTGGCAGGGGCGGATAATGCCGGGGCAGGAATATTCTTAGTAAAGTTGATCTTGCTGCTCCAAGGTCCGGCGGTGTGGCTACTGTCGTAGGCACGCACCCGCCAGTAGAGGGGCTCGTTGGTGAAGGGGTTAGAGAGGTTGGGAGTTAGTGTGAGATTGTAGGTCGTATCGCTCCAGTAAACTATAACCGGGTTGCTCTGGGGTCCAACCTCGACTTCGTAGTATTCTGCTCCACTGGAAGCCTGCCAGGAAAAGGTAGGTATCACGATCATCGAGCCTTCAGCTGGACTGACCGGCACAGGGGCTGGTGGCTGGGCTGATACAGAGGTAACTGCGAATAATAGGAGGATGGTGGCGAGAGCAATGAGCATACTTAATGGACGTAGTAGTTTTTGTGGTTTCATAGTGTCCCTTTCTTCTTTGCTTTCCGCTAACTTTAGTATCAGAAGTCTAACAAGTCGGTCAGTTGTGGTTTAGTGGCTAAACAGGTAATGGACCTATACAGCGTAATCCCTAAATAATTTCAGGCATTAGGCTGTAGTAGGCTAAAATAAATTATTTATTTCACAAAGTATAGCATAAACTGGGAAAAGGAATATGGTCCAATCCTATGTAAATTTCTTGTTTCCACCACAAAATAGCAAACCTCCAAATTTTTGAAGGTACCTTACCAGAGAGGTTTGCTACTTCTGAAGTGAACCCATGGGTACTTCAAAGTTGAATTACTTGTGCATTTCTTGGATAAGAAGCATGTCACGAATAAGAGTAGCTAATAGCGCCAGGCCAAGTGGAAAAATTTTTTCGAGGCAGGCAGCTATAAGTTGTTTGTGGTATACGACAACTGCTCCTGCAAGCGCAATATCCACAGCGAGATTAATTACTGCCTGGAGAATACACCAATTGTCATTTCACTGACTAATCTGGCAGATTTTCAGACTAGGGAATGTGGTGAAGGAGATAGTATCTGGTTGGAAGTAATGCACAATGGAAATTGATATGTGATAAAACAGCTAAAATATAGAAAGTAATTATTCACTAGCCACCTGACAGTTTCTGTTCATCGATAGGAACACCACATGATTTTGAAAGG
>CAZXPK010000127.1:0-10201 GCA_964642565.1 uncultured Anaerolineaceae bacterium | reverse complement strand
CCGGGCTGATCGTCCCACCACCGCCAGGGCTTACGGCGGTTGTCAAATTATGGGTGGTGGATGGTTCGGCGAGGACGGTGAAGGAATGCGCAACCACCCCATTGGTGCCATCCCCGGGTAGATAGGAGCGCACATATTCAACCTTTGTCTCGGCTGGTGAAACGGTAACGCGCAGATATCCCGAGTTTTGAATTTTTAGTCCATCCGGGTAAAGGTTTTCGTTGTAACCATATCCATAGGGATCCCAGGCATAGCCAGCGTCATCCGGTTTCGCACATTCCACATAGTCGATCCCATCCAGTTGTTCATAGGAATAAATATGGTCATGCCCGTGGAAGAATATATTCACACCATTTGCGACCATCAACTGGTGAATAGGAAGTGTCCAACCTTCCGAGGCCGGTCTATGCACGTCAAACCCCCATGTGCCATCCGCATTCTTGCCTCCCCACTCGAAGTAGGGCGCCGCACCAATGCCACCGCGTCCATAGACAGTAGACCCTCCGGTTACCTGGTGGCTAAATACAAACTTGTACTTCGCATGGCTATTCTCGAGGGTACTCTTCAACCACAGGTACTGCTGGATGCCCAGGCTCCAGTCCCAGCGAGTGCCTCCGACCTCGCCATCCTGCCCTTCACCACCGTAGCTGTCCCCTTCCGAAGGCCAGACCATCGAATAATGGTAAGGATCGATGACAACGAACAGAGCGTCACCCCAGGTCCAGGCATAATAATCTTCCTGGAGGGCGTCACCACCGATCATTCCATACGAAGTATCTGTATTTCCTGAATAGAATGAATCTGGGACAGGATTTGGGAAGTACAACTTCCGATATTTCATCCCCACGAGCGCTAGGGATTGATCCGGGGCAGTGAATACATCATCAAAATTCCAACCCTCTTCGTTCTCGTGGTTGCCCAGAACTTGAAAGAAGGGAATCGAATCGGTGATCGCACCCAGGTACGGACGTTGGAAGAGGTAGGCTGCCTTGGCTTCCGCGTCGGTCATTCCAGTACCTAGAGGCGATGGATCCATCGGGAAAGTATCCCCCATGTCAATGTAGAAATCAGGATGGTCGGCAGCGATATTGGACAGTGTCTTTTGCCACAAGGCTAACTCATTCGTTGTCTGACCACCATATTGACCCAAATGCGAGTCGCTTGTCACGGTAAAGGTAAAGGTACTGACAGACGGCCTCTGAGTGATGAACGAATGCTCTGCAGCGTTGTTCCAATCGGTTGTGCCCGCCTTGCGGTAAACGATGCGGTAGTAATAGCGGGTATTGGCCGAGAGACTCCCGATCACGAATTCGATATCCTGATTGGCGGTTGCGTTGTATGTCGTCGTTTGGGCAGGATATGTGCCGGTGGAGGTACCATATTTAATATAGAATTCCACATCCTGATCCGGGATGATATTTGCAGTGATGGACACATCTTCCGGCCGGCCCAACAAAATATTGAACGATACAGGTGACAAGGGGGCTGAGGATCCACTGACGGCGATATTGCGAGTGGTCGCCCCGCTGCTGGTATGCGCAAGATATCCCGTAGAGTTCCCTTCGCTGAGGCGGTTGAAGCGCACATAGATCGGAGTGGCTGTCACCGATCCACCTATTGGAGATAACACCAGGCTGGAAACAAAGCCACTGCCACTGCTGAGGGAAATCTCGAAATCAGCCGGTGCCATGATCGTAATGTCATCCGTCAAGTCACTGCCGGATACCATATAAGTCTGCTCTGCAGAAGGAGATCCTGGCAGACTGCTAAAGGCGCTCAAGGGTGTTCCCGTCGTGAAGATGGCAGGATGGGTTCCGCTGGCTCCGGCTTTAAAGGTGGCGATCATGGCGCCCCAGTAACGCGAAGTGATGCCGGTTTTGGAGGCAGTGTATGCACCGGTAGCCGAAACAATCTTGTATCCCAGGGAAACCGTGATATTCGTGTCGTCTGTCCCACCAGTGGTACCCAGACGGGGACCAGACAGGAACGAGGCATCCCATGTGCCGGCTGTATCGCCATCCGGCCCATCTGTGCCAACGACGCCGACCAACAGCTCGTCAGCCTGTACTGTCGTGGAGGTCGCCCCCGAGGAGGGTGTCGTGCTCGTCCCGGAGCTGCTAATGGTCTGGTCGAGTGGGCTGCTGTCGGCCAAGCCGCGGAACCGGGCGACCACTGCCGCCCGGGCAGTAACTGCAGGGCTGGAGGTTACAGTGATGCTGCTGCCAGAGTGGAAAGAGTTGACGTCGTAGGCTGCAAACAGGTAGGTGCGTATTTTGCCTGAATTGACCACATAACCCAACTGACTATAGCTGTTTCCCGCTGGGTCAGCCACACTTACTACAAGACTGCTATTCGGGTCCGTGGCCACGGCAACGATAATATCGTCACCAGTGGTAACGGCTGCGGTAGTAGTAACCACCAGACTGGTACCGGATGTTTTGGACACGGCTACGCCGAGACTTCCCAGGTAAGAGATCGTCTCTGCGGCTGCCTGTATGCCGGTGGCAGGCACTCCTACTGCGCCAAGTAACAAAATTAGGATTAAAAAGAAAGAGATTTCACGCGATTTGGTTTGGTTTTTCATAATATATCATCGCAAAATAAAACCTGCATACTGAAATTCATCCATCAGGGAGTACCACATCCCGCACATGGGGTTACGCTCTCCGGACATCCCGGTTCTCCCACCGGGAACGGAACACTCATGCCGGCATCAAAGGATAGAACGATCAAGGCATCCGTGGAATTGACAAGCTCATCCCCGTTTATATCTCCGCAGTTCACGGGACAGAACTGTGAGATATTGATGCCCACATCGCCGGAGAGGATGATCAGGGCATCCGTGGAATTAACCAAACTATCCCCGTTGACATCACCCAAAGAACCGGACACAGGAGCAGCGATCGTGTACGAATAGGTAATTTGCCCATTGATTCCCCCTGGAGTCGTATCAGATCGGACATAATCAACAGTTGCCTGATCTGATGAAACCGTAACGCGCAAGTGACCCGAGTTGGGTAAGACCCGGTTGGTATGTGGATCACTCTCACTATACAGGCCAAATCCATATCCGGTCATGCTTGGCGAAGGGACCAACTGATAGATGACTCCATCCCGCTCCTGGTAGGCATATTCATGGTCATGTCCGTAGAAGAAAGCCGAGACACCGTTTGCAACCATCAACTGGTGGATCGGGACGCTGCCCCAATCGGGTCGTTCCGAATCGAATCCCCAGGTAGTACCGTTTGAATTGTATCCTCCCCACTCATACAGGTTTGCTGCCTCGGCACCACCCCGTACATAGTTGTAGGCCGCCAGGCCTCCAACCATGTGGTGGGCAAAGATGAATTTGAAAGTGGCATCACTATTTTCAAGCGTATTTTTGAACCACTGGTATTGTTCATGGCCCAGGGTCCAATCCCAGTTATCGAGGCTTCCTGGGCCTTCATCATCGACTTCTCCTCCCGCGGTCCCAGAGTATGGCTTGGTCAGCGTGTACTGGAAAGGGTCAATGAACACAAACAGCGCATCTCCCCATGTCCAGGCAAAGTAATCCTCGCGCAGGTGGTCACCGTTGATCCCGGTGAGAGAGGTATCCGGATTTCCAGAGTAAAAACTATCCGGGATCGGGTTGGGGTAATAACGTTTGCGCGCATTTACACTCAAGAGGGCCAAACTGTTCGCGTCATCAAAATTCCAACCCTCCTCGTTCTCGTGATTCCCCGGGGTCACGAATATCGCAGCCGAGCTGCTGACGGCGCTCATCCACTGGCGCTGTGCCAGGAAGCGTTCATTCGCTACTGTGCTGCTGGTCACGCCGTCCGTCCAAAATGTATCGCCCAGGTCCAGATGAAAGTCGGCGTTCTCTATAGCCACATTCGTTAACGTCTGTTGGTATAGAGATACGTTGCCGAGGCCACCGCTCATATGTGAATCGGCAATAATCGTAAACGAAAATGTGTCGCCCGGCGCCCGCTGTGTATGGAAAGAATGTTCACTGCGCGCCACCCAGACATCACCCGGTTTCTGGTATTGCATGCGGTAGTAGTATTGCGTATCCGGGCTGAGTCCGCTGATCACGACATTGTATGGTTCGCCTGCAGTTGCAGAACCGGTGGAGGTTGCTGTGTATGGCCCTCCTGAAGATGTTCCATAATCATAGTAAATAATGACATTCTCATCAGGAACCACATTTATCATGATCGAGGTAGCTGTTGGGCGTGCCAGGAGTTCCTCGGCCGAAAAAGTGATCGTACTGGCTGCCTTCACATCAATGGCAGGCATTCCCAGCGTGCTTAGCAGCATGCTGAGGATTACAAAGAAAGAGAATACGTGCGCTTTTAGTCTGTTGTACATGACGCTCTCATTTCAAGATCAAACTATCATCTGGTAGGTCAGGTTGGCGATGGTTGGCAAAACTTCCTCATGTCTGACCAGCACCAACCGCTGGATCGGAAATAGATCCGGAGGTGCCACCGGCGAATAAGGTATCGAATACAAGCTCGTCACCAGCAAGATTGCTCAATACCAGACTTGGATCTGAGGTACTACTAGTACTGGTGCCGCCAGAGACGCTGTTGGATGTAACAATGGGAGCCGTTTGATCAACCCCGGCAAAGTTTATTACACCGACTACAATGCCTGCAGTTATTGAACCTGAGAAAGTGACTATCACCGAGCCAGTTTGCCTGCTTGGTATTTCTGACAAGGTAGTAGGTTTCCAGATCGCAGCATAGCGGTTTTGCGATGAATACTTCAGGGAGACAACCTCAGTGAAGTTCACCAGAGTTGGGCCGGAGCCATATAAGAATTGAACGGAACTGATGGTTCTTGCATTAGAACCGGCATTCCAAGCTATGCTTACCAACATCAGCCGGTTGGTCCCTGTACCGATTGGAGCACTGGTGAAGGTGACGGTGTTGCTCGTTGTGCTGGAGAATCCCTGGGCAGCGGGGACCGTGCCGTCCAGCGAAATCGTGGTCGCTGCCCTGGCATGGAGAATAGGCAGCCCCGCTGCGCTTAGCAGCATGATGAGGATTACAAAGAAAGAGAATACACGTGCTTTATTTTGTTTCTTAATGGTGCCCTCCAGTCGGCATGGAATATAAAAAACAAGGATTTGCACTTTAAAAAACACTCACCTCTGAGAACAATTTCACTATTGCCTCTCAGGGGTTTCATAATGGCAGGTGAGTCGACTATTCTTACCTTTGTTCATCGTTTTCATTTATGGAATTGGATCCGTTTTTTCCTCCAAATTATTCCATCAAGTATTTCCATGCTAATCTAACGACCACGTAATACCTTCACTCTTACCAGAGAAATGAACCTCAAAAAATTATTAATAGGTCCATCTCGTATGATCATTGGGGAATACGGTTTCAGACCATTCTCCACTTCACCATTTTCATCCAGGTAAAAACACGCTTGTTTTGACTTGCAGCACATCCACCGCTGTTGCTGTTGTCGCCATGGATAATGACATCCTCACCTGGCCCGTATTCCGGCTGGTCGGTTCACAACACGGTCAATGCCAGTGAATACAGGCTCAGCGAAATAATTAATGCGGCGAAGAGTGCCAGGGTCAGGGACTATAAGACCGTACTTCGAGTGATTTCATGGCATTTTTTCTCCTAATCACTGCCTGAATAGAATTAACTATTCCCCTGCAATCGCCATGAGGGTGACCCACTAAAACATCTAAATTATATTAATTGAAAAATAAAGCGGCACGGCTTCCTCTGTATTAATAGTATACTAATGTACCTCGGTGTTGCCAAACTCCAGATGAGGTATCTTTTCCACCCTATTTGAGGTAGTTTTTGATTTGAGGGAGGTAGAGCAGTTGGCGAGACGAAATGCGCAGGATTGATGGGCAAAATTCTAGCTTTTGATGATTTCACTCAGCAGCTGGTTCATACTGAAGGGCTTGACTTCGGACCAAGTTTTCCCCCCCTGCAGGCGGATGAAAGCCCGCTCGCCGCGCGGGGACAGGACGATCAGCTTAGCTCCCGGCAGGGCATTGCGACGGAAGAAGTCCTGCAGCTCACCGGTATCGGACAGGCGGAATACACCCACATCCACCCCAGCCGAGGTGTCTTCCACGGTCTCGACGGATTCAATCTTACCGAGAACCTTGATGAGCGCTTCCTGGAAAACCTGAGGCTCGTACGCAATCCATACTCTGATCATGTTGGATACTTTCTTAAAAGTGGAACTTTCTATATCATTATATCCTGGGCGGGTGACGAGGACGTACAGTCTCTGAGGTATTTTTTATAGTTAAAATAGGGTATTCACTGAGGTGCTAGTTAACCTCACAACGGTGAATCGATCAATCCCTGGCGCAGCGCGTAACTTACCGCCTCTAGCCGAGAATGTACCCCAATTTTTCCAAAGATATTGCGGATGTGGGTCCGCACCGTCAGGGGAGCGATGTTCAACTCGGCAGCGATCGCTGGCCCAGATTTTCCCTGTGCTAGGCAGGTCAGGATCTCATGCTCGCGCGGGGTGAGTGTCTCGCTGTTAATTTTAACTTGTGGATGGCTGGGTGGTTTGGTTTTATGCCCCAATAGTCCCAACAGCAGGCTGACCGAAATGGCGATCTCCCCGGCCGCCGCCTTGCGGATGGCCACCAGCATTTCCGAGAGCTGCTGGTTCTTGCCGACAAACCCACTCACCCCCAGGTCGACGGCCTGCAGCAGGGTAGCTTCATCGGACAGGGAAGTCAGCACCAGGATATGGGTTTCCGGGCTTATATTGTTGATCTGAGGGACCAAGCTCAGCCCGTTCCCGTCAGGTAGAGCCAAATCCAACAGGAGAATATCTGGGCTGGTGAGCTTCACCAGTTCCAGGCACCCTGAGCAAGTGCCAGCTTCACCGATCACCTGCAGGTCGGGCTCGTTCTGGATCACCATGCGCAACGCTTCCACCAGCACCTGGTGGTCATCCACGATGCCAATCGTGATTGGGCTCGCCTTTTCTGGCAACCGCTCCATGCTTTATTCCCTATAAAGGCAAATTGATCGTAAATACCGTCCTCTGACCGGGTTGGGATTGGACAGTGATCTTCCCATGATGCTGGGCAACGATTTCTCCGGCGATATACAGACCCAAGCCGTTCCCGGGGATGGCCCTGGTTTTTTCGCTGTAGATGCGCCCAAAGGGTTGGAACAAGCGCGGCAGGTCAGCCGCGGCGATGCCGATGCCGTGGTCCTCTAGCCGGATCTCTGCCCACCCACTAGTTTCATTTAGCTTATAGCTGACCTCGACGGAAGTACCTGGGTCAGAGAACGTGAGGGCGTTATCAAGAAGTTTGTTGAAAGCTTCGCATAGGCGTAGAGGGTCCGCAGTGACGCGACGACCTTCCGATTCGTCCCGGAAGATAATCTCACGCCCGTTCTGCTCACGCGCTTCAGCTACTGCTGCCTGCAGCAAGGTTCCGAGGCGGATAGGAGTTAAGACCAAGTCGAGTTTGTTTTCGGCGATGCGGATTATGGTCATTGCATCCGTGACCATGCGCTGCAGACGGCTGGCCTGCTTGACGATTATCTTACCGCAGGCCTCCAGGTTAACCTCCGACCCACACAAATTGGGGTCAGCGACCAGGCTGGCATATCCCGAGATGGAGGCCAAAAGCGAGCTCATATCATGGGACAGGTGTTCCATGAACTGCAAGCGGTTGGTGGATGGGTCGAGAGATGTTTTCGGGAGGGTCATGTCAAGCAATTTATGGGGGTGCTCGGCCCCATGATGATCGCGATGGCTGATGCTGGATCTAACTGTTATGATATAAAAATTATATCACTTAGAACCTATCCGAAAATTAACAGGGGTTGAAATAAGACACGTAACCTGTTAGAACTTGGTTGGCTAAAACTCAAGTTTGACAGGAAAACGTCTCGATGAATAAGGATAACACAAAATCTCGCAGTGAAAACTTTCATCTGATACCTTCGAGATTTTGGAGGAAAGATCATACCCGGAGACCTGTTCGAGAAATGGCTATACTTACTGAAAACCAGATAAGTCAATTGCTGGTACCAGCCAAGGCTCATCGATGGAAACCTTGTATCACCCAGCCGTCGTCACCGGAATGGGTCAGTCTGAACTGTTGGGCTTGAAATGTACAGATCTTGGATAGATCAAGCAGACATTACGAGTCGAACATCAGCTAGTCCTTTCGTATGGGAATGGCGTTCACTTCTCAGCACCAAAGACAGCGTTTGGAAAACGCTCGATTGTCCTTGGAGTCAAGACCATCGAAGTGCTTCGTATGCAATACGACCGTCAACAAGAAGAGCGTAAGTCAGCTGGGGAGGATTGGTAAGAATTCGGAGTGATATTTACCACCGGCATTGGCACCCCCATTGATCAACACAACCTGATCCGGAGCTACAAAATCCTATTAATGCAAACCGGACTTCCTCCCTTTCGCTTCCATGACCTCCGGCACACCTCGGCGAGTTTGATGCTGAATCATGATGTGCCTGTGATCATATTTTCCCGCCGGCTGGGTCATGCGAGAGCCTCGATCACGAGCGATGTCTATGGTCACATCCTCCCGGGAAGGCAGGACGAGGCTACCGAGCTGATTGATGAGCTTGTTACTCCGACTGAAGTCAAGCTCGAGGACCCAATAATCATCCGGTAAGGCGTTACACATGGTTGCACTCGACTTGAGCTAAAACCCCTAACGCTGACCCCCTAACCCCTATATTCAGACATATTAAACAAAAATCCCCCACTCCTGATCTGACCCCTGAAAACGAGACACGAAACAAGAAAGCCCCTTCTGTGAGAAAATGGAACTGACCTGCACCCTAATAGCAAGACGAAAATGAAGAAAGCCCCCTGTGGATCAACCGGACAGACACCTTAACTGATAGGGTGTCTGTTTGGTTTTCAATTGGATTCTTTCATAATTATAAAAGTAAATGTGCTCATCAATGATCTGTTGAGCTTGGTGATAAGTCGGATTTTTATAACGCCCAATGGCTTCTTCTTTGAGATGTCCAAAGAAGTTTTCCATCGGAGCGTTGTCCCAGCAATTTCCACGCCGAGACATGGACGGTGTGATCCCGCTGGCTGTGGTCAGGATATGATAGGGATCCGAGCTATATTGAAATCCCTGGTCGCTATGAAGTATCAGCCCATCGATCATTGTTTCTTTGCGTTTTGCCAGCTTGATCGTTCCAGTGACCAGATCGATCGAGTTGTTGCGCCCCAATTGATGAGAAACGATGAAACCATCGAATAGGTCTTTGATCGTGGAGAGATAGGCCCAGCCTTGCGGGATGTGGATATAGGTCACATCCGTGACCCACTTCTGGTTTGGTCGGGTGGCCGAAAAATCACGATCCAGGTGATTGGGGTAGCGATGAATGCTCTCCATCCCACCCAGCTTCTTGAAGAACTTGCGTTTTCTTGCCACGGACGGATCCCCAGCTTATTCATCAGACGTAAAACAGCCTTGTGATTAATGCTGAGCTGCCGTTGCGCTCGCAGAAAATAGGTGATCCGCCGATAACCATAGATTTGATGGGAGGCGTGATAAGCTTTCAAAACCTCGGACATTCTCTCCGCATCCGGATCGGGTTTTTGGATCCGCTTTGCCCAGTTGTAATAGGTCGTTCGCGAAACACCGAAAAATACGCTCATCGCTTTTACTTGATTGGTTCTTCGGTATCGTTCGATGATCCGATATTGCGCTTCGCGAGCATACCCTTGCGCAACTCGGCATGGAATTATTTTTAGCAGTGAAATCTCCATCTCCAAGCGGGCGATGTAAGCCTACCGGTTCTCCTCCTTCGGAGGCCTGCCGATCAGCCCCGTTCGACGTTTCGGATCAAATGCTTTCTCTCTTTCCCGTCAGTATTTCCGCACCCAGATCTTTACCCTCTCGGGATCTCGGATCCCAAGCTGTTCAGCGATTTCTGCTTGCATTTTCCCCTCCTCAACAAATAGCCGCACCCCCTTCAGCTTGATTTCCCAGGGGTAGTGCTTCATCCCTTTCTTCCCTGGCATAAGAAAAGATCCTCCTGTTCTATTTTCTCACAGAAGGGGCTTTCTTGCTTCTTGCCTCGTTTTCAGGGATCAGTTCAAGGCTGGGGATTTCAGTGGACCTGGAGGGATTCGAACCCTCGACCTCTTCAGTGCGATGGATAATAATGCAGGGGAAAATGGGAAATTAGCCGTCTTT
>CAZXPK010000126.1:0-10610 GCA_964642565.1 uncultured Anaerolineaceae bacterium | reverse complement strand
CAGGTACGATCATTTACGAAGCCAACGTCTCTTATCTCACCAATGTCACTATCTTCTTTCCCGATCGTTTCGCCCCCTTCTTTGCCACCGGCCTTTATCTTGAACCGGATCCTGATTTAGATCCTCCTGTCTTCACTGCCACGGTTTGGTGGCGCTCCCTGTAAACCTATCGCAGCCTTCAAGCCCCGCTGACCGGCTTTGCCTCCCTCCGCACTCCGCTCCTCTCGTTATACTACTGTCGGGCACAACGAGTCCAGCAGACTCAGCTGGCTCAGCAAGATTAACATGCTGAGGAGCGAAATTGGATCAATTACCAGGAATGAATTGCACTTCGTCCACCAGAATCCAGCCGCGACCGCGGTGATGGAGGACGATGTTCACCACGGGACCATTGAAAGGACCGGTGAAGGTCAGATCGGAACGTAGATTGTTAGGCACTACATCCGCAGCTGGCTCGAAGCTCATCCCGTTGATGGTCACGCGGCTGGGAACGAAAACACCTAAGCCCTCGCGATGATTGAATCCAATCTCCACTGCAGCAATGCTGACACCTGCCTGAAGGGTGAAAGTCAGGGTGACTGGGTCGGTGAGGTCAGTCCATCCGACCCATTCGTAGGCTGTGCCAAGACCCTGATCGGTTAGGATGTCATCGGTACCCAGGATGCCATCTGACAGCTGAGAACCGGTATCGTCGAAAAAAGATACCATACCGGTCGCACCAGGAGGGGAGGTGTAGCTCAAAATGGGGAGAAACCCCTCGGATAGGATCGCAGTGGGAAGCGGAGCAATTGGGGTTGCACTCGAAACCGGCGAAGCCTGAGGAATGGTGGTCGGCTTCGGTGGAGGTTGGATTGCGATGACAGTGGCAGCATCTGAGCGTAATGTGGTCACGGAGCGTGGCAGGCGGGAGACCACAATATCCCCCAATCCGAAGATGATGGAGGGAGCAATCTGATCCGTGAAGCCAAGCAGTGAGATGCGGACATAGGCATGTCCCTGGTAAAACTCCAGCCACCAAACGGGGGTCAGCAGCTCACCGAGGGTGGTTTTCCAAACGGCGGATTTATCTCCCAACCGGTGGAGCTGAGAGACGCTTTTCCAGGACACATCCTGGATATTGCCCAAGGCTTGAGGCGGTTGGGGCAGGGATTCCCGACTCATATCGACTTCGTACAAAACGACATCGTTGTTCACGGCGAAAGCTGATTCCAGCTCGACACCCAGGTTTCCAGGCTGATAGGCCTGGTATGCCAGGTATGACCATTTATAGCCCTGCTCTGTGGTAGTCAGGTTGTAAGACTGCTGCCAGCTCACACCCACTTCAGGCAACTCTGATAGGGTGAGGGCATAGATCGCCGGGTCTGGCAGCTCAGTGACGGGTACCTGATCAGAACCAGCTGGTCCGCATGCTGTCAGCAAGAGCAGGAGCATTGAGAGAAGGAGGAGCTTGGATTTCACTCGAACTTTCCGGGAAAGCCGTGGATATCGGCACGCAAGACCTGTGTGCCATGTTGATTGGTACAGGTGCAGCGCAGGACTACTGCACCTGTCTGGCTGTTGATCTCAGCCACCTCCGCGTGGGCGGTGATACTATCGCCAACATAGACCGGGGCGAGGAAATGAATATCCATCTCGGTAGCCAGGAAGGCCCACAACCCACCCAGATGGGTGAGCAGGCTGGCAGTGAGCAGACCGGGTACGATGCGATGCTTGAATTGGGTGGCGTTGCTATATAACTCATCGGTATGCAATGGGTTGACATCCCAGGTGGCACCAATGAACAAGGCAACATCCGCCTCAGTGAGGGTGCGGGTAAAGGCGACTTTATCCCCCACCGTGGGGGAACCGATGGTTCGTTTTGGAAGGGTAGGGCGGTTCATAGTCAGTTGGCAATCAGGCAATGAGTGATCAGGCACTTATGGAAATGGGCGATTAGTCAATAGCCATTTAGAAGATCAGGTAATCAGAATAGCTAAAATATGGCAGATGGAGAAATAATATACCAAGTAAGGGTTCTATGCAAGTGGGATATGGATTGGTAGTACGCCAACCAGTATCGTCGGGTAGGAATAGCCAACCTACAGCCCTGGTAAGCAATACTATGGGTATGCAGGAAAAAAAACCTGCACCTGGGATTATCTGGATATAAAAAAAACCGGACTTTGCCTGCCTAAACATTTAAATACTAAACAAGCGCTCTGCCAGCTCTTGCAGGGTCAGTGCATCCTGGTGAGGCGCGTAGACACTGGCAGGCATGGGGAATTGGTGGAGCAGCACCATATTGAGGGCTTTGCGGGGGAAATTCTGGCAGTAAAAAACGGACAAGCCATAAACCTCCAGGCAAATACGCAGCAAGTGTTTATCCGCCTGGAACAGGTCCAGGTACAGGGCGACCAGCTCATACAGGATATTCCCAACCCGTGTATCTCCCCAATCGATGATCGCCAAAGTGTGCCAAACCGCCGCTCCAACGGGAGGTGATTGAAGAACTGTGGCTGATAGCTCTGGAGTGGGAGCCAGCTCGCCTAACAAATGATTCCCGGTTAAGTCGGCGTGGATGAGGTGGGGCAGGGCAGACAGATCGAGTAACTGTTCCACGGGCAGGATAAAATCTTGAACTTGCTCGAGCAGGTGCGATGGGAGATCATTCCATTTTTGGTGATTGACATAGCAATGAGCGCGCTGCCTCTCCAGAAAATCAACAAATCCATCCCAAACCATGGCTGAGGTTGGCGACGGTATGATGGGCAGCGTAGTTGCCGTTGCTGAGTGCAGTGCTTTCATAAATGCCCCCATTTGTACAGCCACACCCTCCCAAGCATCTGTCGAGAGCTGCTGCTTGAGTTGACCAATACTCACACCGGGGATATGTTCGAAGACAAGGTACCACCATTCCAGGGCAAGCCGACCACTGGCAAGGATGGAGGGTGAACGGACCATCAGGGATTGTTGCGCAAGGAAGTGCTCCATGGACTGCTCGAAACGGAATGAATCTGCACCATCGAAGAGGGGTCCGAAAAATTTCACAACGATAGACCCAAACTGTGGTTGAACAGCCTCAGCGGCCAATTCGACAATAAAAGTAGGGAAACTGCCAGGCAATCCTGGAATAACCCGTTTGCAACCAAACCCATGCTGTTTACTAACCTGATATACATACGGCTCCCAGATTGCAAGATCCATAAAATGAGCCGAATAGTACAGCTTATCGGAAAATAATCCTGGTGGGGTAGAGTTATCCATTGAGGATGATATGAAAATGACCCCCAGATGAAATTAACTTATGCGAAGGTATTTCCCCACCAGCTCGAGAAAAATATTCTGCTCCTGAGAGGAGGTAAACGCCCGGCGGGGAAGGAAACGAAAGGCGTTCTTGTTAATCTTGCTGAGCAGCAGGTAATACTCTTTGGTGGTCACCAACCTATTGAGGGATTCCCAATCCATGTGGGTGGAGCCGAACCGGCTTGAGATCTCCACACCGCTATCACTAACTTCCCAGGTGGCTTCAGTGAGAAGCTGTTCAGTCCGGACAGCCTGACTCGCCATGCGAGATGGTTGAATGAATAAGACGAAAATCACGAACAAAGGAGGGAGGAAGAGCCAAACCAGCTCAAAGATGGTGGGTGGAGAGCCCTGGGAGGCAACTACATAACAAATCAATCCAAAGGCAACCGCCAGGAAGATCAGGCTAACCCGCGTACCTGTGCGCTGCCAAAAGAATAAGCGCAGCACCTTGGCGTAATCCTGCTGATTGGGAGTGAAGCGCAATGTAATAGATTGGCTCATGGTTAACCTCCTGAGGAGGACCATTTTATTATAACCGACAGGAGGACTAAATCGCTTCCGCGTTAAATATAATCAGATCAGAAAAGCTTGAGTACAAGTTTTCCACATGGATTATAATTATTATGTACGCTGGAGGAGCAATGAATGTCTGACTTACTTATACAAGCCATGACTGCTATACAAAGCGGGGATATCGCCCTCGCCAAACAACTGTTATCACAGGCAATCATCCAAGACCCGCGCAATGAAGGCGCATGGATGTTGATGTCGGAGGTGGTGGAAGATGTCAAACTGCGACGAAATTGCCTGGAACGGGTGCTGGCAATTAATCCAAACAATGATACCGCCAATCTCGCTCTAACGAGGCTGAACACCACACCACTCGGACCGGTCATCCGGGGTGAAAGAAATAAACCGCTTGACCAACCCAAGATTGAAAAGACGCCTCCATTCACCCCACCCTTCACCTGGAATGGTGAACCGGAGCAATATCTGGCATTGGGTGATCTTACATTCCCAAACTTAACTGGCGACAATGTAGATCAACTACCTGAGACAACTCCCACTTTTGATTGGGTGACTGAATCGGATGAACCTGAAAAAACCATAGAGAAATTATTCGATGCCGTCAGTAAACCCGAGCTGGCTTCCGAACCCCCGCCAGACAATGAACCGAATTGGTTGGATAATCTTCGAGATGAACAAACAGGAAGCATAACCGGGGATGAAGCGGAGACTAAAGATGCATGGCGGGATGCGCTGGTGGAATCAGAAGGAGAAGAAACCCAAGAGCAAGAGCCGGAAAATCCCGATGACTTCTCAGTCAGTGCTGAACCCCAATTGGGGATGGAGGCTTTCGCCTCCACAGATCACCCCACAATCGCCTCCACCGAACCAGCCTCATTGTTGTGGGATAATCCCAAGGCACCAGTGGACCGAATGGTCATCCTGAGCTATAAGTCCATCATCTATGCCAACCCTATTGCCAGTGATGTTCCCCACATTATGGGTTTGTTCAATGAAAAGAAGATGGTGCGCGATTTGTTGGGCGAAAATGCCAGGGTGATCAAGCTGGAGAGCGTTAAACGCATTACGATTAATCCCAAGCGTGCCAATCTACGCATCGATTATCAACAAAACGATAAGGAAATCACCCACGAACTTATATTTTCAAGCCCCCAGGTGCGTGATGAAGCCCTGACCGCACTGCGGTTCAGGCTAGGCTCTGACTACAAACAAACCACCCGCAGCTTAAACCTGGGGGATAAAATTCTTTCGCCCTTGCTGGTCTTGATATTAGTAGCTGTCCTGGCGTGGGGATTGATTGGTGGCGTACCCTTGCTCAATACCGTCCCTAGTTTACAGTCGGGTCCACTCCAAATCATCCTGTCGGGCGTGGAGCAATGGGTTACATCTATCGGAGCGATCTACTTGATCTTGCTGGCAGGGTTAATTGGACTGGTATGCCTGGTATGGATGGTAAACAACCTGAAGAAACCGTCCATTTTGGTGGTATTTGAGCGATGATAGAGGGGCAAAAGACATTTCAGTATCGCTGAGCTTGAACGATACGTGTTATACAATTTAAAGATTGGATCGATTTAACTTTACCAGGACCATTTTTAGCAAGGTCCTGGCTTTTTTATTCACCCAGCCTTATACAGTTAACGGTTGTCCCGTTCCCAACGCTCAATGGCATTCTGGATCAGCTTGAGCCGGGTGGCTTGTGGGTCTTGCTTACGCTCGTAATCAATCAGCCGGTCGGCTGCGGAACCATTGAAACGTACCTTGCGGAGAAGGTCCTGGTAAAGCAGGTCTTCCCAACCGCGCACGCGCCATTTTTCCTTCCAATCAATGTTGCCCGCAGATCTGACGTTCAGCCAACTCCCGATCACACCGGCCAGGATGGTCAGCAAGCCGGCCAGTAGCGTCCATGGGTTAAGCAAAAAGCGGGGAGTAACCTCCACCCAATGCGTGGCAAACAACGCCATCACTGGCAGTGTTAGCGCACCCACCATGCCACCCAATAATTTCGGTTGTTGTCGAGTGAGGCTTCCTCCCACATACCCACCCACCAGGCTCCCCAGCGGTCCTGCCAGGAAGAGGACTGCATTACCCAAACCACCCAGTGTAGACGGACTAACGAAGCTGGCGACGATGAAGTGCAAGATCAGGGCAATAGCTGAGGCGATCATTACACCTAACAGGAGGGCACCGAGGGTCGAACCCCACCCACCTTTGGTGGTTTCCGTGGCGGTTGGTATGGTTTCTTCGTCTTCCGGATACATGTTCTGACCGCACTCCGGGCAGCGGGTTATCTCGGGGTAGATTTTTGCACCGCAGTTGGGACACTCGAAGGTGTTATCGTCCATAACACAATCATAGCTTGATTTATGCAGACAGGCAATGGAAGAGAGGAAGCATTTAGCCATCCGAGATAAGAACAACCTGGTTGAAGGGATTGATCACACACCCAAACCACACTTGGTTTATTTTTAAGATGTGATATTAATATCAGGTCAAAACAGCCAGCCTCCCTGGGTTTTCACACCTCGGGAGGCTGTTTGATTAAGATATTCACTTATTTTCAAAGCGATCTTAAATACTGTATCTCTTAAGATCTATCATTTGTGGGTTATTTGCCAATAATCTCTCCATCAGGAGAGAGTACATACCAAACACTTCCGACACCTTGCCCGGCGGTATCTCCAGCCTTGGTATCTTTGATAAAGTAGTATAACGGCATGTGATTGTAAGTAATGATCTTGGTTCCGTCCGACAACACAGCTGAACCGATCTTCGAATCGTCAACCCCTGGACCCAATAGTGGGTTGCCCAGGGTAAGCAGTGGTGGCTAATTCGCCATACAGCCTGCATTGCAGTTGCTTTGATCAGGTCCATCTTTAGTGAAAATATACAAGGTCATTCCCTTACCATCGACCAGGATCTTTCCTAAAGTGGGATCCGTTGCCACCTTAATGGTGGGCTCAACGAAGCTTGCAGCCGGTGCTGAAGTGGCAGTCGTAGCAGACCCTGAAGGTCCCTCAATCTCTTTACCCGCGGGTGAAATCACGAACCAGACACCGCCGACACCCTGCCCGGATGTATCACCCGATTTAGTATCTTTAATAAAGTAGTACAGTGGTTTATGGTCATATGTGACGATCTTGGTGCCATCCGCCAGCATAGTCGAACCTATTACAGATGCATCAACGCCTGGACCCAATGTAGGATTGCCCTGGGTCAACAGCGGCGGCCAATTGGCAATACAGCCTGCATTGCAATTACTTTGATCAGGTCCGTCCTTGGTAAATATATACAAGGTCATACCCTTGCCATCCACCAGGATTTGACCGAGTATTGGATCAGAAGCAACGTTGATGGTGGGCTCGGTTATTGTCACCGCAGGTACTGTTGTTGGAGTACCTGTGCTTGGAGTTTCGACTGGTTTACCGTCTGGAGAGACGACAAACCAGACACTGCCGACATCCTCACCAGATATTTCACCGGGTTTAGTATCTTTGATGAAATAGTATAACGGCTTATGGTCGTAAGTGACAATCTTGGCGCCATCAGCGAGCGTAGCAGTACCGATTAACGACGCATCGACACCCGGACCCGCTTTCGGCGTGCCCGAAGTTACCAGAGGTGGCCAATTTGACAAGCAATTTGCATCACAGTTACTTTGATCCGGCCCATCTTTGGTAAAAACATACAGGGTCATCCCCTTGCTATCGACCAGGAACTTTCCCAGGGTTGGATCAGTGGCCACGGCGATGGTTACCGCGGATGCCGATGAAACCGACTGGGTGGTAGCTGGCTGGGTTACCGAAGGGGTGGTGGCGGGAGTGGCAGCTGACATACAAGCTACCAGGATTATTGATATTGTTGACAGTATGCTGATCAGCATTGCTGGCTTCATTATTTTATTAGATATAGACTGGTTACGCATCATTATTTTCCTCCTATTCGATTTTGAACATCTAAATAAATATACGTAATATGATAAATTTTGGATGTATTCCTGAGAAAAAAATACTGCGGAGATTTTCTCCGCAGTATCCTTGCTAGTGAGGTAGTTCGCCCCCCAGTACTTTGGCGCCGGTCGGTCCTGGGCTTCCCCCCGCTGGCTCAATGGTGATACCAATGGAATCGTATTGCACAAGTGGCAAAGCTGCAAGTATTTCCAGTGAAGCATAGCCATCGGGATTTACTGAGAATACTCCGCCGCTGGTACGCTCGCCACCTTTGATCAGCCAGACCTGGTACTGCTGACCTGGCGCCAGGGTAGCCAGGTTATCCACCACCAGGGTGCCATACTTGCCATTGGGATCCATGACCAGGGTACCCACCGCACCAGGAGAATTTTGAGTGTTCGCCAAAGCATACACGCGCATGGGTGTGCTCGTTTGGCGGTTAGCCTGGTTTATCTGGCGCCAGAGCAATAAATCACCTAATGCCATCACCACGACCAGGGCTAATCCTAAAGCAGGCAGGCGCATTCGCAGTAGACCACCCAATCTCTGCCCAAGAGATGTCGGTTGGCTGGGGGTTGAAAGGTTCACCTGACGTGTGTGAATAGCACTCATCAGCCTTACTTTAAGTTCAGGTGGAGGGGCAGTCTGTGCTAATGCCAGGGGTAATTCATCTGCAACCTGCTGTATGCCCGCTAATTCTGCCTGACAGGTTAGGCACACTGCCAGGTGTTCAGCTACCTGGGACATCTCGTCATCCGTCAAGGCATCCAGCACATAGGCCGGCAGCCATTCTATGACGTGATTTTCAACCTCCATCGACATGAGCCAGTACTCCTAACATACTATACGTAACATCCATCCCAGCAGATTTCTATGCCACCTGCTCATCCTGTAAAAGTGTACGTAATTTTTGCATACCCAGGCGTATGCGTGTTTTAACTGTTCCGAGAGGTTCACCCAAGGCAGCTGCGATCTCTGGATGTGAAAGCCCCTGGAAGAATGCCATTCCAAGCGCCTGTTTCTGTTCTGTTGGAAGCTGTGCCACAGCCCACCGGATGCGCTGCTGTCGCTGTACCAGGTCCACCTCCCACTCTACGTTCTGTCCATCAGGCAGGTCAAACGCTTCTGCTTCCTGCCAGGTTAGCTGCAGCTCCTCATGGTGGGAGCGGGTCTGTCGGAAAAAATCGATCGATCGGTGTCGAGCGATGCTGGTCAGCCAGTTGACCACGCGTCCTTGCTCAGCGCTATAGGTACTGGCTTTTTCCCACACCCGCTCGAACACATCCTGGGTTACTTCCTCGGCGCGTTCCGGGTCTCCCAGCGTGTTCAATGCCACACTGTACACCAACCGGCTGTAACGGTCGTAGAGCTCACTCAAGGCAGCTTCCTGTGAGCGGGCAATCAGGCGCAGGAGGGTTTCGTCGTTTAGACGGGTGTAATCCATGGCATGAAATGCTAGGAATAAGACTTGTGGGGTGATTGCCCCCAAAAATAAGTGTAGTTTGGTGAGGGGGAAAAGTCAAGAGGTTGGATAGGAAGGTCGATTGGATGCCAAAGATCAAACGAGCAGGGAAAGATGGATGGCTCGTTGATGGAGTAGCGAGAATTGAATCCAAAAACGATTTGACTCAATTCATGGGTGGTGAGAGAAAAAATCGAAGATGTAGAAGGTCACCTCTGGCAATGTGAAGGCATCCACCTTGCCCGTCACGGCAGCCGAGTCAGGTACAGCACCGTCTAGCTGCAGGTTGCCGAACAGGACTGCATCCGGGCTGTCAGTGTGGATCGTCGTGCTGATGCTCAGCTGCTTCTTGTCCACGGTGAATGGCTCACAGTTGCTGGTGGCACCCAGGTAGTTGGCAGTGTCAGCCAATACAGCCATGAACAGGTAAATTAACATAATATCTGTGTTTATCTGTGTTCATTTGCGACGATTTATGCTCACTACATGACTGTAGGCTATAATTGGATCTATGAAAGTTCCCCCCTCCCTCGATGCCCATGCCCACTTTGACCCGCGCCGCACACCCACCGAGGTGGCTGAAGCTGGTGCCGTGCTCGCCATGAGCCTCTCGATGAACGAGGCGGATAAAGTTGTGGGCCGGGAAGAACCGCTCGTTGCTTGGGGAGCAGGCTGTCACCCACGTAAGCTGGCTGCCCAGCAAGCCTTCGACCCTGATCATTTCGCTGAATTAGCTGCTCAGACTGCCGTGATTGGTGAGATCGGGCTGGATGTGGCTTACCAGGTGCCACTCGAGCTGCAGTTGCGCACCTTCCGCACTGCCTTGGCCTACGCCGCACAAAACTCGCGCATCGTCAGCATCCACAGCTTCCGCACTACTTCACTCGTGCTGGAGGAATTGAAGCACCAGCCAATCATCGCCCCCATCCTGCACTGGTGGACTGGTACAGCTAGAGAGACGCGCCTGGCAGTTGATTTAGGATGCTATTTCTCGGTCCATTCCGCGGTTGCACGCCGGTCCGTCTTCCGTACGCAGGTACCACTCGAACGTCTGCTGGTGGAGAGCGATCACGGCTGGGCTGACCCTCCCGGAGCCATCCCACATCGCGTGATCTGGGTGGAGTACCTGCTCTCCGCCTCGCTGGGGATGGACGTCCAACAGGTACGCCAGCTCGTCTGGCAGAACTTCACTGAAGTTGTCCGCCTGACGGGCACGCGTGGGCTTTTACCGCTGGGTCTGGTAGCATTGTTGGGGTGAACTAAAGAAATTCACCACACAGTACACTAAAGACCACTTCTTCGTTCCGTTCCGTTTCGTTTTTAAGGGTCGCCTGAAAAAACGAGGCGAGTGAATTAGTCCGAATTGACCCTCCTCAATCACTCAA
>CAZXPK010000125.1:9255-10806 GCA_964642565.1 uncultured Anaerolineaceae bacterium | reverse complement strand
CACAGATCTGGTTGGCCAGAGCGACTGCGTTCATATCACCAATCCCACAATAGGAGCCGAATGTGGAAAGAGTCTCATATTCCGGACCGCCATAAAATGGATCGACATGTTTATTTTTGTATTCTGTTTCCACCACGCGTTTGCACCGTACTACACAGGCATAACAGGTATCATTCTCCTTCAGGATAGTGTCTGCCATGGTTTCGCCAGACAGGTCTTCAGCTTGTTCGAAGGTACCGCTGGCATAGTTGCGGGTGGGCAACCCGCCGGAGGTGCTTTGGTAGTTCAAAACGGAAGCGGTGCCGAAATCCTGCAAACCTTTCATATCGGGGATATCCTGCACCCGCTTGGGTGCCAGACGGGCAAGTCTGGTGATTGCAGCTGGGTCAGCGGTTTTTACCTTTTGGTGTCCGCGTACCGCAATGGCTTTGAGATTCTTGCTACCCATAACGGCACCCATACCTGTGCGACCATTGGCCCGGTTGCACATGTTCATGATGGCTGCGAAACGGGCGAGTTTTTCGCCGGCGGGTCCAATCTGGGCAACTTGGATCTTAGGGTCACCGAGCTCTTCCCGGAGGGTCTTCTCTACTTCACCGGTAATCTTTCCCCACAGTTTGGATGCATCGCGCAATTCTGCTTCACCATCATGGAGCCATAAATAAACTGGCTTGGGAGATTTACCCGTAAAGACAATCCCGTCGAAACCGGCGAATTTGAGTTCAGCTGGGAAAAAACCACCTCCCTGGCTGTCACCAATCAACCCTGTTTCAGGGCTTTTGGCAGTGACATTCATACGGGATTGACCACTGATGGACACACCTGTAGTAGCAGAGATCATGAAGGTCAGAGTGTTCTCAGGACCCAGTGGATCGATGCCAGCAGGCGTATTCCTAAACACGTAATACGTCCCCATGGCACTACCACCGATATAGGTTTTATAGAATTCCTCGGTTGGCTGCTCTGTGCTGATTTTCCCCATACTTAAGTCGACATGTAGAATCTTGCCTGTGTATCCGAATAGCATAGAACATTCTCCTTTCTCAATTTTTATCGCTCAGGTTTCCGTAAGAGAAAATTCAAGTTCATATATCTGGTGATGTAATTTGTGATTCTTGCGTGAGTTAATATGAAAATAAAGTCCGTTCTTACATCTGTGGACTAGCGCATTAAATTCATCATCTCATGTAATAAAATATATTATATCAACCTATATCGTTTAATGGATTGGTAAAGGTTGCGAGTTATTCTGTCTAGGCGTGCGATGTAAATATGAAATTAAACTCCATGACATAACTCATCTCAAAACCGGTAAGAATCTATCTGTATCTATTAAGGCGTATAATGATTCAAACCACCGATTCTTCCTTCCGTATTAAGACCATGGGTGTACCTCATAAATCTATAGCTACCGGAAGGCTGGCGTTAATTACGGGATATCAACAAGAATAAACCTTATCATGTATAATTCTCAACCGTTATGAACAGACGCGTCCTGCCTGGAGCATGCCTGCTCGTGCTCATACTATTAGGTTCTTCCCTAAGCTACCG
>CAZXPK010000125.1:7296-9155 GCA_964642565.1 uncultured Anaerolineaceae bacterium | reverse complement strand
ATCAGTGTGAGCAACCGGTTAGGGACAGTATCTCTGACTGCACAGACCCCTTCTGGAGGTACAGATACCTCGATTGTGGAACCGACACCCCAGGAAAGAGGTTATACCTGTTTCGAACAACTTCTCCAAGGGGAATACTTGATCAGTGTGGCTGCCCCTGAAGGGTATAACCGGACCACGACATTGAACCAGACCTTGAGGCTGGAGGCTGGCCAGACTACCCTATTGGCTTTTGGTGCCCAGCTAAATTCGGAGATGGAAGCACAGACGGCCATTATCCCGGAATCACCCCGTAAAAGCCCCATCATGGGCATTATTGGTGGAGTACTTTTAGCAACCGGGATTATTTTGGGAATTTACGCAGCTCTTCTACGCCGCGCCGGGGGTTTAAAAAGCGAATAGCTGGGTAACTCGCAAGCAACCTTACAAGCCAGCCATCTTCTTTTCTACCCTGCGTAAGAAGCGCGCTTCATCAATCACCACCCGTTCGTGTTTACCTTCGCCGATCTTTTCTATATTGTCCCAGGCTTCAATCGAAAAGTAGACGCGGTTTTCATCCAATGAGAGCACTTCTGCCCTGACGCGTATCGTCGCACCTACGGGCGTGGGGGCTAGGTGGCGCACATCCAGGTGCGTGCCGACGCTGGAAAAACCCTCCGGCAGGCAGCAAGTGAGAAGACGGTGTGAGACGCGTTCCATGAAGGCAATCATCCACGGAGTTGCCAGGACACGGGAGGAGCCACTTCCCAGATGGATAGCGCTATTTTCCATCGTGATGGGAAAGCTGTCTTCGCGGGTCATGCCGGGCTGAATGAGTTCAGATAATTCCATGGTTAGCTCCTTAGCGGTTGTTCCACTGCCATCACTTTGAATTCCGTCAAGGATTACACCAATATCCTGGCTAACGTTTCATCTAGCACAGGAGCGTGATCGTTATAGCAGTGCATGAGAACGGCGATAGCAGGCATGGTGAGATGATTATAGCATGCAGGATTAATCGAGTTAGCTTCTTAGGTTTCATTTATCTTCAGGGTGTATACTTGAATGCATCTTCTGGGGGGGAGGATAAATAAGATGAATAATGAGACGATGATCCGAGCATTATAAGAGAGGATCAATCGATACCAAAGACTAACAAGGAGGATAGATATGAGCATCAAAATTACCTGGTATAGTCATGCGTCGTTGGGTTTGGAATTTGGTGGATATAAGCTTTTGGTGGACCCTTACTTCACCGGAAATCCGGCTGCCACCACAACAGCCCAGCAGTTATCGGCAGATTACATATTGATCACCCATGGGCACTTCGATCATGTGACCGATGCGGCTGACATCGCCAAGCGAACGGGGGCAATGGTGATCAGTAATTTCGAGATCGCTGAATGGATAGAAAAACAGGGAGTTCAAAAAACCCATGGACAGCATATCGGGGGCGGGCATGAATTTCCTTTTGGATATCTCAAGCTGACCACCGCCCTGCACGGTTCAGGTCTTCCGGATGGTACCAACGGAGGTAATCCGGCTGGTTTCCTACTAATCCCGAAGGATGGGATGAAGATCTATATTGCCGGTGATACTGGCTTGTTCGGTGACATGAAGCTGATCGGGCAGGAAGGCCTCGATGTGGCTTTCATACCCATTGGTGACAACTATACGATGGGACCGGATGACGCTTATAAAGCTGTCGAACTGCTCATGCCCAAGCATGTCATCCCGATTCACTATAATACATGGGAGCTGATTGCCCAAGATGCAGGAAAATGGGCTAGACGAGTCTCAAAGTTGGGCGTGAAGGTACATGTACTAAAACCAGGTGAAAGCCTGACGCTATAGAGTTTTCACCGAAGATGCCTATGTTT
>CAZXPK010000125.1:0-7196 GCA_964642565.1 uncultured Anaerolineaceae bacterium | reverse complement strand
GAAGTCGTCTTGGCAGATAATTTCCTGCTGGCTACGCATTACAACGGACAACCCCTGGCACCTGAACATGGTGCCCCTTTACGAGGTGTGGTCGGCTATCTATCTGGCCGGGAAGACCTGATGACACCTTATTTTTGGAAGGGTGCCAAATGGCTGCGTGGAATGGAGTTTATGGCTCACGATCAGCCAGGCTTCTGGGAGCAGGCAGGTTATCACAATGAAGCTGATGTTTGGAAAGAAGAGCGCTTTGGGTGATGCTTTCCAAAGAGTAATCACCACATGTAAACAAAGAGGCTGAATTGAAAGAGCTGATAATGCGCGCCCTGGACCTGGCTCAATTGCGTGGGGCACAATATGCTGACGTACGTGTGGTAAACAACCGCACAGAAAGCATCTCGGTGAAGGATGGAATCGTCGAAGAATTGAGCTCATCCGAAACGGAGGGTGTGGGTGTGCGGGTGCTGGTCAATGGAGCCTGGGGTTTTGCCTCCACCCGCAATTTGACCAATAATGAAATCGACCATATCACTTCCCAGGCAATGGATATCGCCCATGCTTCAGGACTGGTGAGTGGAGAAAAGGTGGATCTCGGTCCAAAAGTGGCCAGCCAGGGGAAATATCAAACACCCGTAAAAATTGACCCATTCAGTGTTCAGTTAGAAGATAAGCTTGCTTTGTTATTGAAAGCTGACGCTGATATGGGCAAGGTGCAAGGTGTGCGTACCAGGCGAGCGAATGCCACGATCATCAAAGAACAGAAGCAATTCGCCAATACCGAGGGAGCGTTCACAGAGCAGACCATTTTCGAGACCGGGGGTGGCATTCAAGCCACAGCCGTAGGGGGCAGTGAGGTCCAGGCCACGAAACAAGGGTTGTATATCAACCATTTCTGGTACACACGCCTGGTACATCCGCGCGATTGTGTCATGACCGGGATGACGAGGGATGGGGTCTTCATGATCGAGGATGGCGAGGTGGCCTATCCGGTCAAAAACCTGCGATACACCATGCCTTATGTCCAGGTTCTGACCAATGTGGAAGCGGTGGGGAAAGCCTCGCATTTACTGGTAAGCGATTTCGGGGGATTCAGCGTACGCGGACCAGCTTTGAAGGTCAGAGGCTTTAATTTTACCGGGAGCACGGTGTGATCAAAAAAAACGTTAGAACGTTAAACGTTGTAACGTTAAATCATTGAAAAATAAGAACTTGGAAGGTTGGAAGGTTATACTTCTAAGAGTCCGATATAATAAAAACCACCCCGATCAATAAAAAGGATCGGGGTTTTTCTTTTATTTCGAATTGGTCGGTTCCTTCTCCGGTTCAGTTTTGAAGCATTCTCCACGCCGGATCTGGAAGGCATCAAAATCACGGGCAACAAAAGTGTTGGGGAAGATCGCTTGTGCCTCAGCCAAGACATCTCGCTCGCGATAGCGGCGTGAGATGTGGGTGAGGATGAGATGTTTAACCCCCGCGCCAGCTGCCAGCTCGGCAGCCTGGCGAGCGGTAAGATGGGCAAACTGATCGGCCATCTCTGATTCCTCCTGCAGATAGGTGGCTTCGATAACCAATGCATCAACTTCCTGAACGGCTTGCACCAGCTCGTCAATGCGACCCACATCACCTACATGTGCCATACGGGTGCCTGGTCGTTCTGGCCCTAGCACCTGATCAGGGTGGATGGCACGCCCATCCGGAAGGGTGATGGATTTGCCATTTACCAGGTCACGCCGCCAGGGTCCTGGGGGAATGGTCAGCTCATCCGCCTTTTCGGGCAGGAACGGGCGGCGAGTTTTTTCTTCGAAGAGATAACCGAAGCAATCGGGTCCACGGTGCCAAACCGGAAAGGCGGTAACGGTGAAGTCATCCTCGTCCAAGATGAGGCCGGGGCTAATCTGCAAGAGCTGCAGGTCCATGGGAGGTTTAGCACCCCGCAGAACGATACCATAGATCAGATCATGGATGCGATCAAGCGCCCATTGACCGCCATAAATCTCAAGTTTGTCGATCGTCTCCCAACGCATGAAGGTGGAAAGCAACCCAGCCAATCCAAGAATGTGATCGAGGTGACCATGGGTGATGAGCACGCGGTTCAGGCGTTTGAAACCCAGGCCTGATTGCAGGATCTGGCGTTGTGTGCCCTCCCCGCAATCGATCAGGAAGCGAAATTCATCGTGGATGACCACCTGGCTGGAAAGCCCACGGTGGACGGATGGAGCGGAAGCTGAAGTGCCAAGGAAGACGATTTCGAACAAAAAAGCCTCTGGTTTTAGATTTACGGAGCGCTGTTGCGCTAGAATTTTACCTTATTTCTCGGATAAATGCCCCTGAGAGAGATATGAGACCCTTTGTGCTATAATGCCAAAGATGACCGATAACGTCAAAAGCCAATCCCGTAATAAAAGCGGAAAAAATACCACCCGCCATTACGCCAAAACCAGTCGGGATGCATATTCCAGGCGAGGTTCGGTCAGACGCGGCAGACCTCCAGGACGCACAACAGCAAAGCGAACTGCTAACCCAAGCAGGGCGAGACGCAAACCACGTAGCTCCTCAGGAGGATGGCTGGGTCCACTAGGCTCGCTCTTCCGCAGACCTTCAGTTGCAAAACCAAGAGGTAGACCACCGGCGGAACCTACCCCGCCACAACCGGGTATGACCCTCGACCGCAAGCTCGACCTGATCGGCATCGTGATGCTTTTCATCGGGCTGCTCACATTACTAAGCTTAATCTCTGCCAGCCACAATCTTATCACCGCCAAATGGTTGACCTTTTTAGGGCGAGCATTTGGCTGGGGAGCTTATCTATTCCCGGCGGGGCTGATCATCGTAGGTTTATGGCTGGTGCTGCGCAGCTTCAAGCACGTGCCGCATGTGGCTGTAGAACGGTTGTTTGGAGTGGTCCTGTTATTCCTCAACATACTGGGTTGGATGCATTTCTTTTCCTTCCCGAAGGATGCCTATGCCCTGGCAGCCAGCAGTGCGGGCGGGGGTTATGTTGGAGCATTCATTTTTACCCTGCTTTTCATCAGCCTGGGATGGGCAGGTATGGCAATCACCTTGTGTGCCTGGCTGATCATTTCACTGATCCTGGTGCTGGATGTATCGGTGGTTGAGCTGTTCCGGTGGGTGCCTCCGCTGGTGATTCGTATCCAGGATAGCATCCAGGATTGGATGGATGAGCGGCGTAATCACCGCGGTGTAGTGCCATCAAAATCAGCCACTGGCGCTAAACCAGTATCCCCCAGCAATTGGCCCGAATTGGATGCACTGCCCGAAACAGATCCAGGCTCCATCCCCACCAGCACATTGAATTTGAACCAGCCCCGCCCTTGGGTGCTGCCGGCCATTGACCAAATCCTCGAGAAGGGCAATGAGACTGTCTATGATGATGATGTGGATCGCAAGCGCGCCCAGGTAATCGAAGAAACGCTCAGGGTGCTTGGTGCTCCGGTGAATGTGGTCGAGATCAACCGCGGTCCCACGATCACGCAATTCGGCGTGGAACCTGATTTCATCGAGACGCGTGGCTCACGCACACGGGTGCGGGTGGCAAAGATAGCCTCCCTGGCAGACGACCTGGCACTCGCTCTCTCGGCGCGCACGATCCGCGTGGAAGCGCCAGTACCGGGCAAAGGATACATTGGCATCGAAGTACCCAATGAGCAAATCGCGCTGGTAACTTTGCGGGATGTGGTGGAAAGCGATGCCTTCCGAAGGTTAAAATCACCTCTGCGTTTTGCTCTTGGGCAGGACGTGGCGGGCAACGCGGTAGCGGCTGATCTTTCAGCCATGCCCCACCTGCTTATTGCTGGTCAGACCGGCTCAGGAAAATCGGTGTGCGTGAACTCGCTCATCGCCTGCCTGCTCCTGCATAACACACCGGATGACTTGCGCTTGATCATGGTTGACCCCAAACGGGTGGAGCTGACCAACTATAATGGCATTCCACACCTTTTAGCGCCTGTCGTGGTGGAAACAGAGAAAGTGGTGGGAGTGTTGCAGTGGGTGCTGCGTGAGATGGACATGCGCTATCATAAGCTGGCACAAGCCGGCACACGCAATATCGGGGAGTACAATACCCGATTGGAACACATGGGTGATGGAAAAGAAAAGAAGCTGCCCAAATTGGTGGTGTTCATCGATGAACTGGCGGATTTAATGATGCTGGCGCCAGACGAAACTCAAGGTGCCATCACTCGCCTGGCACAGCTGTCGCGTGCTACAGGCATCCACCTGGTAATCGCCACACAGCGCCCGTCCGTTGAAGTGGTGACGGGCATCATCAAAGCCAACTTCCCGGCGCGCATTGCATTTGCAGTGGCATCTAATACAGATAGCCGGGTGATCCTTGACCAACCAGGTGCGGAAAGATTGTTGGGACGGGGTGATATGCTCTTTCAGGCTCCCGATGCACCATCTGCCATCCGCCTGCAAGGCACATACGTCTCAGATAGCGAGATCCTCAGCCTGGTGACCTATTGGCAGAGCTTTGTACCCAACAGGTTCCTCGCTCCGACTGCAGCAGGAGGTATCCCGGATGTAATGCCAGCAGGTATACCGCTAGTACAAATCCCGTTGTGGGACGATATGATGGCCCAGGATGAAAAGGACCCACTACTCGAAGAGGCGATCGACCTTTCACGCCGGCAAGGACGGGCTTCAGTAT
Organism: uncultured Anaerolineaceae bacterium; assembly: GCA_964642565.1. Taxonomy (GTDB): domain Bacteria; phylum Chloroflexota; class Anaerolineae; order Anaerolineales; family UBA4823; genus FEB-25. The sequence goes on along the minus strand of CAZXPK010000125.1, from coordinate 2,530 downwards.
CTATGCTACAGCGCCGCTTACGTATTGGTTACACACGCGCTTCACGCCTGGTGGAAGCCATGCAAGCAAAGGGCGTCATCGGTAAGGATTCAGGCCCACAGGGATACGAGATCCTGGATTATGGGCAGGCAGCACCTCCATTGGATGAGGCATGAGCCACCCGGTGTTTACCGGATGGGGAGAGTGTGCAGGTAGAACTAATCCAAGCAAGCTGCGTATATAAGGATAAAAGTTCTCTGGAGATCTAAAATGTATGATAAACCTAATCATAAAATCGTACTGCCTCAAAAAGGTGGGTTCTTTCAAGATTTGACACTGCGCCTCAAGCTGATCTTACGCTTGCTTGGGGATGGGCGGGTTAACCCGTTCCTCAAGCTGCTGCCCATTGGGTCATTGGTGTATCTGATCGTGCCAGATATTGCGCCTGGTCCAATTGATGATGCGGCGGTTATCTGGCTAGCTACTTATTTATTCGTCGAGCTGTGCCCACCGGAAGTGGTTCAGGAACATCTGGACGGATTGAAAGCCACCCGCAAGGTGATGGACAGCTACCAGGAGACTTCACAGCCTGAGGGGCAAGGGGAGGTAATCGACGGGGAAATCGTGGATGGAGATAAACCGGAGGGTAAATGAGCCGCTATGTAGCCATACTCAGCTTTCTATCCACCATCCTGCTGGCAGGATGCACTTTTGGAACACCGACGCAAGCACCAACCAGCACACCCACAGCAGGAAGATTTATCCGGGTGGCAACGCCAACCATCTCCACGTCATCCACGCCTCGTCCTACAGTTAAACCCACACTGGAGATCACAGCCACTGTCACGGTCACAACCACGGCTATAGTACCGACTGCCACACCTATGCCCACCACGGTGAGCGAGCTGCCAAACCCATCTGGCTACTCATGGCAGATGGTGATCAGCGGATTAGATAAGCCTGAAGGTTTGGATAATGCAGGAGATGGCTCAGGGCGCTTATTCATCATCGAACAAGGCGGGCTAGTACGCATCCTCAAGGATGGCGCATTGCTCCCCACACCCTTTCTAGATCTGACCAAAAAGGTGATCTGCTGTGGTGAGAGAGGCTTGCTAGGATTAGCCTTTCATCCAAAATATGCTGAAAATGGCTATTTTTATGTAGACTATACTGAAAATGTGAACAACCAGCTGTACACCGTAATCGCGCGCTACAGCGTATCGGCGAGTGACCCGAACCAGGCAGACCCGAACAGTGAGCTGCGTTTGCTGCAGATCGAGCAGCCCTATCAAAATCATAACGGTGGGGAAGTGCAATTCGGACCAGATGGCTACCTCTACATCGGCATGGGGGATGGAGGCTCGGAGGGAGACCCAAATGGCAATGGTCAATCCCTGCAGACCCTGCTGGGAAAAATCTTGCGTATAGATGTGGATAATACGCAACCTTACGCCATCCCAGCGGATAATCCATTTGCCAATGGGGGAGGATTATGGGAGATTTGGGCTTACGGCTTGCGCAATCCATGGCGCTTTTCCTTTGACAAGCTGACCGGCGACCTGTACATTGGCGATGTGGGGCAGGATCTCTGGGAAGAGATCGATTACCTGTCAGCGGGTAGCCCCGGTGGAGAGAACTTCGGCTGGAATTATTACGAGGGCACGCACCATTACCGCGGCTCGCCTCCCGCAGGAGCGGAATTCGTCATGCCGGTGGCGGAATATAGTCACGATATAGGGGAGTCGGTCACCGGCGGTTATGTTTACCGGGGGATAGATCTATCAGCATGGCAGGGAGTATATGTGTATGGTGACTATGGCTCAGGACTGGTATGGGGATTGCTTCACCTGGCAGACGGAAACTGGCAGAACTCCCTGATGTTCGAGACCGGGACCAACGTTTCATCCTTTGGGGTGGATGAGAACGGGGAAATTTACCTGGTGGATTACAACGGAAGCATCTTGATGCTGAAATGAGAAAGCTCCGTGGTCGGTGGGCTGTAGGTTTAGGAAAGCCCGCATCTTCCAGACCATGGATATGGCTGGTCACCAGCCTATTACTGATCTTCGTGCAAGCCTGCGGAAGGGCCACAGAAACGGTAAGTATAACGACACAAGGGGTGACCAACACAGTAGTGAGCATGCCTTCGGTCACAGCCAGCCTGATGCAGGTGAGTACCCAGAGCCCGACGATAACCCTCTCTTTATTCACCCAAACATACACTCCCGAACCAACATCTTCTAAACCTACCGATACACCCACACCAGAACCGACTGCCACGAGCTCACCAGCAGTGGTTTTCGCAGCGATTGGGGATTATGGTTCGGGTGATCCATCGGAGGCGGACGTGGCGAAGTTAATCTTGAGCTGGCAGCCCGACTTCATCATCACCCTGGGGGATAATAATTATCCTTCCGGAGCGGCCGACCATATGGATGAAGCGGTGGGGCAGTTTTTCCACAGTTACATATACCCATACAAAGGCAGCTATGGAGCTGGGGCGGAAGCAAACCGCTTCTTCCCATGCCTTGGAAACCACGACCTGGATACA
>CAZXPK010000124.1:0-10823 GCA_964642565.1 uncultured Anaerolineaceae bacterium | reverse complement strand
CTTTGAGTCATACCTTTAATCAAATGGCTGATTCACTCCAGCAGGCGGAGGAAGCCCGGCGCGCCATGACTGCCGATATCGCTCATGAGCTGCGTACCCCCCTGGCAGTGCAGCGCGCCAATCTTGAAGCCCTTCAGGACGGCATATACCCACTCACCAGTGAGAACCTGGCACCAGTGATTGAGCAAAATTACCTGCTTACTCGCCTGGTGGAAGACTTACGTACCCTCGCTCTGGCAGACGCTGGGCAAATTGAGCTTGAACGCACCCCCACTGACCTTACTTCCCTGGTTGAGCGCATGGTGGAGCGCTTCCAACCGCAAGCTGGTTCTCAACAGGTCATGCTAACCCTTACTCCACCTGTCAGCCCTATTCCACAGATTTCAGCTGACCCAATTCGCTTGGAGCAGGTGCTTACGAATCTGCTCTCCAATGCTTTGCGCTACACCCCTTCCGGAGGCCAAATCGAGTTATCTCTCGCTTCCACAGATGATTCAGTCCGGCTACGCGTCCATGACTCTGGTCCAGGCATCCCAGAGCAGGCGTTACCCTACATTTTTGAGCGCTTCTATCGTATGGATAAATCCCGCGCCCGCGCGGAAGGCGGTACCGGTCTCGGCCTGGCAATTGCCCGCCAGTTAACCCGCGCCCATGGTGGAGACCTGTCTGCCACCAATCACGCCTCGGGTGGTGCCCTGTTTACCTTGATATTGCCAGTGAATCCTAAAAATATTTAGATGTTTTGTGAAATCCCCATTTATCATTCCTTGAAGTCGGATTAAATCCAATGGCTACTCCTGCCAAACCCTCATTGTAGGTTTCTTCTCCTCAGCCGGTGGTTTCTAACCACCGGCGACATCACCACCGGCAACATCTTGATCTTACCCCGCCCTCTTCAACACCCTCAATGCCCTGAGTGTCACCCATTTGTTGGGTTGTTTCTTCACCCCAAAATCCACCCAGGTCTTGCCGGCGTAATCGTACTCTAGCAGCCACTTACCCTGCTCATCCTGTTTCTTCCGGATGAGCTCGATGGCGCTCGTCAGGTGAGGGTCGGTTCCATATCCCAAAGCCACCAGCGACTCCACCACTTGGAGCAGATCGGTGACATAAAAGACTGGAAATCCGAACTTCCACCAGTTCCTGCTGGGTTTATCCCCAAGCCTGGTAGGCCAATCCGCCTTGGCCGGGTCGGTGCTGAAAAAGAAGTCCACCCCTTCCTGTATGGCGTTTTTGATCAAGGGTGTGCGTTGTTCTTCTGGGAGCTTCCCGAATGCCAGCATGACCTTGGCGGCACCCCACGCGCAGGGCTGACCATAATTGGGTCCACAGGCAAACTGTGGTCCACACTTGTAGGCATAATACCTGCGTTCTGCCTCCTTATCATTCTTGGGTGCCATACCTTCCCCTGTGACGGTACGTGCCATCCACTCAAAAGCCAGTTCCAGGCGTGGGTCTTCGTAGCCTATCTCAAGCAGTGCCCAGCACAGGTTGCCTTGCAAGCAGTCGATGGTACTTGAGGGCGTCCCATGGATGTTGAATTGCCCCCCTGGAGCCAGCGCATGCTCAAGCAGATAACCACAGGCACGTTTAATGCGCTCATCTTCGTTCGCCAATGCTCCCAATTGCGCCAGCATGATCAGTGACCAATCTGTGGAACGATATTTTGTTGTGTACCCCGGGCCAGGCTTGGCCCAATATCCTTCAGGCTGCATTTTATCCAGGATGGCGGTAATGGGCCCCTTTGTGTGGGCATTCTGTCTTGCCAAAACCAGCTCTGGGTCGTCAAATGGCTTATCCAGCAGGTCGCGCAGTGCCAAGTACCGCACCCCGGGATTTTCCGGCTCCAATAACCAGCTCACGGTATCACCTTTGAGTTGCTTTTGCCATGCCATAAGATACTCCTTTCATGTTGTCATCCTGTTTTCGTTCGGATATGCGAGCTGAAATTCGATAAGCAACGCAGTATCATGTTAATCATATTGTCACTGCGAGGAGCGATTTTTCATACTTTGGGCGGACGTTATTTGTCCACCGAAGCAGTCTGCTCCAAGCACCAGCGAACTTGCTTCAAGCAGTAAAGCGCTTCTGCCGAACGAATAAATTTTTAGTCATTGGATGACAACCATACTAATAAATCGTTCCCTATCTCTTTCTGCCCCAAGCCGAGTACAGCCCAATGAAAACGAACAATCCGGCTAGGATACCCACGGTGGGGTTTGTGATCTTGAACAAGCTTGCGATCGGACCAGAAAATAGCACCACCGTCAGTAGCGAGATACCCAGGATGGTCAGGATCGACATACCTCCTCGGCGCGCTCCAGTACTGCCACTCACTCGCTGCCCAAACTGTGGTTGTGCCTTGCTTTCCAGCACCTTTTTAGCATCCTTGCCTGCTCCACCTTCTGGGTCAAGCTCGATCACCTTCTGGAAATGCAGGGTGGACTGTTCACTTGAGTTTGGAAAATATAGGGAATACAAGGAGCCGAGCTGGTAATGGGCTTCCAAAAAGTCTGGTGCAAGCTCCACTGCCTGCTTCAGGTATCCATCCGCTGCTTCCACCTGGTTGAGCTGCAGTGAAAAAATCCCTAATAGATATAAGGCTGCGGGGAACTCTGTTTTGTTTTCCACTGCCAGTTTGAGCTTCTCAATGGACGCATTCCGGTCACGCAATGATATTGCCTGCAAGAACAACAGCTCGGCATTTTCAGGGTGTTCCTGGAGCGCTGTCTCGATGCTTACCTTCTTTTTTGATGGAGGCTGGAGGATGAAATCCAGGGCTTGAAAATATGGGTTATGCCTGTCGCTCTCGGTCTGGAATTCCTTGAACCAGTTGAGCACTGCTTTCCAATCTTTATTCCCCACACTTTCCAGGTAACGTTTGTTCCGGATGATGGCGGGTGGATTGATGAACAGACAGGCAATATTCTGGATGAATGTTGCCACGGGTTGGTTTTTTTCTGCCTGCAGCCACTCGGATGCGGTCTGGTAAAGCGCTTCCCATTCTCCACGAAATAATTCACCTCTCATCTGGGAATTATATGGGCTGCTCTGGGTCGGGAAGATATTTGTCATCTGCTCCACAAAAATGTATCCTTTCTAACCTTTCGTTGGTATGTACCGTATATAATTATGATATTCTGTGAATGAAAAACCTCTGGTGAGGTTTTGGTTGCAACCATCGATTATACTTCTGCACTATATTGCATTTCTCCTGACGCGTCAAACCCAACTTTCATGCTGTAATCTCAATCCGATTCCCATCCGGGTCCAGCACCACGCTCTCATAATAACCATCCCCAGTGCGTCGCGGACCATCCACCACATGGTACCCGTCTTTTTGTAAACGGTCTGTCAGCTCATCCACAGTTTCTTCATTTTCACATGCAAACGACAGGTGGCTATACCCAATAAATGGCTCACCATTTTTGTCCCTTACCTCGGTTATTCCCGGTCGAGACATCAGCTCGAGCCTTGTCCCCGATGAAAAGCTTAAGAAATATGATTCGAATTTCTTGGTAGGGTTCCGGTACTTGCTTCCTGCTCTTGCCTGAAAATACATTTCATAGAACTCTCTTATCCGTTCGAGTCTATTCGTCCATATGGCGATATGTTCGATATACATGCTTGTGCTCCGTTTATAGGGTGATCAATGTCAAAGCCAGCAGGCACAAGATGATCCCTGCCCATTGAGCGAATAACACCTTTTCTTTTAAGATAATGCTCGCCAAAATGACTGTCGCAACAGGGTAAAACGAGGAGAGTAATGCCGCGATATCCAGACGGGTATATTGGGTGGCAAGCAGGTAAAAGATATTACCGCCAGTATCCAATACTCCAGCGATGATGGCAATCGGGTTTGAAGTAAGTCCTGGTATGGGAATGTGATTTAAGCGCAGCATGATCAGTGATATGCCAAGCGTTATCGTCCGGGCAACCAGTACCGGTGTAAAGACCTGCCCTTTGTCCACCTGAGCAATGAAGATAAAAAAGCCACCGAACCCAATCCCTGATAGGAATGACAGGATCATCCCCTCCCGAAATGTTTTATTTTTTGTCATGGGTGATCTGCTCACCAGCCAGATGCCCAGGAATGCCAACGCGAACCCACCCAGCTGTGTAATTTTAGGCAAACCGGCAGTGATTAGACCAAAGAGAACCGGTAACGCTGCACAGGTGATGGCAGAGGTGGGTGCAACGCTGGCCGTGTGTCCCATGGATAGTGCCCGGTACAGTGCAGCCATGCCCAACGCGCCCGCCGATCCCGCCAGGGCCGCCCAGAAGATACTACGTCCTGAAGGAATCCCCTCTCCTCGGATGAATGCACTTACCACCAGGACTACCATCCCGGAGAGTGCTGCCAGCATCAGCACCTGGTATTGGTGGCTCTTGCGCGCTGCCTGCCCGCCAGAAAAATCCCCACTGCCCCATACCGCTGCCGAAGTTATGGCGAATAATATCCCTATGATATTGGTGGGTAGCATCCAATGTCCTTATTATTATGGCAGGTTTATTATGGTCGCGAAGATGGTTAAGTTTATCACTAATAGGAAGTGCACCTGTCATTCACCGCTACTATCCTTGAGCGATTTTGACGGCATTATTTCCTAAGCTTTCTGTGTTATAACTTATTGACACATGGGAGCGTTTTCTGATGCCTGCCAATAACATCACCCGTATGCTGGACGCAAAAAAGATTCCATATACAGCCTTTGAGTTGCCCGCTGAAAAATTGGGAGCGCTAGAAACCGCGCGTTTGCTCAACGTACCACTTGAAAAGGTATTCAAGACCATTGTGGTCAAGCGCGAAGGGAAAGGTAAACCTATCCTGGCAGTTGTGCCAGGTTCTGCCGAGGTGGATTTAAAATTTCTGGCGAAAGCCTTGGGTGAGAAAAAGCTGTACCTACCTACTGAACATGAAGCTGAACAGCACACCGGCTTACAGGCTGGTGGAATCTCACCTTTGGCCTTGATCAACAAGGGCTTCCAGGTGGTACTGGATGCGAGCGCTCATAATTATAAAGAAATCCACATTTCTGGAGGGCAGAGAGGCCTGAATATCCGTCTGTCAGTGGATGCTCTGATCAAGCTGACCAATGCTCGAGTGGAATCAATAATCAATATTAGCCAGGCAGGGTTTTCAGCCTGACATCTATTTTACTTATAACCTCGCTCTTGCAACCAAAACAAGGAAGGTTCAATATCACTAATACCGGTCTCGACGGTCCATACCGCATTGGGGGAATGATTTAATAGCAGGTCAAGGACTTCGCTGACATTGATCCTTCCCTTGTCAAGCCTCCAATGGTCATCCAGGATACCATCGTTATTGTGCAGGTGGGCGTAACGGATCCTATCCCCAAGGCCCGTGATCCAGTCCGCTAATGTTTTGGATGAATTTGCGCTCACATGCCCGATGTCAAGACATACCGTCAGCCTTTCCCCCTCGAATGTCTGGTTGACCCGGTCGATCAGTTCTAATAGGGCAGTGAAATCGTCCTCGTATACATTCTCCAGATGTATCATATTTTGGGCAGGTTTATCAGTGAGAAAATCAATCCAGAAGTCAAGAGAGTTTTGGATCCATATGTCGCGAGGATATGTCTTGGGGAAAAATCCCGAATGTAAGACGAGGTGCTGGGCACCGATCATGTGTGCCAGGTCATATCCCTGCTGGAAGCGGTTTCGAGCCACTTGGCGCACCCACGCATCCCGGCTGGCAGGCACCAGCTCTGAAAATGGTCCGTGCAGCCCAAGCAATGGGATAGCGCTCACCTTCTGACGGATTTCTGGTGCCAGGTAAGAAGCATGATCCAGGTTTTCCGGGATGGCGAACTCCAACACTTCCAAGCCGACCTGAAATTTTAATGCTATCGGAAGAACCTGATCCGATGCAGCCCAATCGGACACTAATATATTCATTGAGCTCCCTCTCACAATTTTTGTGTTAATTCTACACAGCGACTCCAGTCTCTCCCATCTTATCACGAAGCCTGACTGCCAAGATTAGTTTATCAGCGAGCCATCAAAGATCAGCCACAGGATGAGCATCTTCAATCCCTTGGCTGATCGGCTGTTAACCATAATTTCTCCTCTATATGCCACTTGATGACCAAAACGATTCTAGAATAAAATCCCTGGAGTCGCCCGCCCATATAGTATTGGGGGTTGTTAACAGAACCAGCGACTGGTGAGAAACCAGTCGCTGGTTCTTGATTGGAATTAATAGATCACTTTAACGTTATCGGGAGATAGATTAGTAGATTTGTAATCGTCAAGTTGGCACCGATAAATGTAAGTGTGTAGTTGTCATTTAATGCCAGGGAACCCTGCAGAATGGCATACGGCCCCAAATTCTCGCCTGCAACCCGAGACAAAGTACCAGAGAAGGCATCGCTGAAAGCCAGTGAGCCAGAGGTGATCTGGTAGGTAAAGACGGGATCAGGCTGACCAACACTCTTGGTTTTTGCATCCGCAGTGACCGTGACGGATCGTTTAGTGATAGTGAAATTGGCTGTATTGTAGGTGATGTTGTAATTGCCGAGTACACCAGCTGGGGCGAGGGTGGCACTGATGGTATACGGGCTTCCCGCGACAGTTTCGCCTGCCATGCGGCTATAGGTTGCTGTCACGTTGTCGGCAGGCAAGAAGCCGCTGAGTGTGCCCGTCAAAGCAGGGTCGTTATTGCCGTAGGTCTTGCTGTTGACATTCGGCGTGACCGATGCAGCCTTCTTATTGATGGTGAAGTTGGCTGTGTTGTAGGTGATGGTGTAGTTGCCGAGCACTCCAGCCGGGCTGAGAGTAGCGTTAATGATGTACGGGCTACCTGAGACCGTCTCGCCTGAGGTTCGGCTATAGGTGGCGGTCACATTGTCGGCAGGCAGGAAGTCGGTGAGCGTGCCAGTTAAGGCTGGGTCGCTATCTCCGTAGGTCTTGCTGTTGGCATTCGGCGTGACTGAAGCGAGACGTCGATTTACAGTTACCGTCTGAGTACCGGTGCTACCGTTGAAGTGAATATCTCCGCCATAGATGGCAGTGATGAGATGAGAACCGCTTCCTCTTGCACTGGGTGTATAGCTTACCGAGCAAGTTGCAGATGCACCCGATCCGGAGAGTGTGCACGGGCTTGTGACGAATGATCCGCTGCTGTTTGTGATCCAGCTGACTGTTCCACTGGGGGTAAAGCTGCCGTTGGCACGCGTCACGGTTGCCATACAGGTGATGCTGGAACCATATGTAACCACGGGGGTGCCACTACCACAGTTGACGGTTGTTGTAGTGTCATTAATGGGGATGACCGTGATTGTGACCGTCGCGACATTGGAGTTCAATACACCGTTGTCGGATTGATAGGTGAAGGTATCGGTGCCGTCGTAATCGGCATCGGGGGTGTAGGTGAAAGAGCCGTTAGTATTGAAAGTGAGGTCGCCATGGGCTGGACCGATACTCAGGTTAGCGGTAACGCTGCTATTCGGTGCATCATTTGAAAGCACACCGGGGCTATCAACCACTTTCGGTTGATTTTCGTTAGTGCTGTAACTGTCATTGTTGGCTGTAGGCTGGGTGAGACCGAACTCATAAGCTCCCATATCCACGATGGGAGGAGTGCCGCTGCCAGTATCCGGTACACCAGGGATATCCACAAACCGTGGATTATCTAACAGGTCGGTAAGGATACCGGAAGGCACACGGGTGTTATCACCGGCGTCAATGGCTGGGGAGCTTCCGGTCAAACGCAGGTCGACACCAGCCGGGTTCAGGAAGAGCGGGTCGAGGTTAATGACACTTGTGCAGGTTGCACCGGCTGCCGGACACCCACCTTGCACGTCACTATAGTTGATGGTCAGGGTGCTGGAGATATCAGAACTAACCTGGTCTGGGTTGTTACCCCACAATATACTGTTGGATATGCTTGGATTTGATAGGGTTATGCCTTTGGAGACGGTGTACATCGCGCCTCCATTCGCGACTGCCGTGTTGGCATTGAAGGTTACATTCACTAAGGTCGGGCTGCTGGATTTGTTGTATATCCCTCCGCCAAAATAATTGGTTGAGTTTCCATAGAAGACCACATTCACCAGGCTGGGGAGGCTATCCGTGTTGTTGTACATCCCACCACCCTTTTCGATAGCAGAGTTGTTATTGAAGGTTACCTCCTCCAATAGTGGGCTGCTGGTATCGGTATTGAATAGCCCTCCGCCTTCATTATTTGCCGAGTTGCTATCGAAGGTCACATATTCAAGGTGCGGATTGCTGCTCCAGCCGTTATACATCCCAGCGCCGTAATTGGCAGTATTGTTCATAATCCACACGTTTAAGAGGTGTGGGTTGCAGTGGTGGTTGTACAATCCTCCACCCTCATAAGTGGCTGAGTTGCCCTCGAAGATTACATTCACCATACCAGTGTCGGTAGAGTGACTTTCCATCCCACCGCCATACCCGGCAGTATTGTCGGTGAAGGTAACATTCTCCAGATGGGCGGTGATGCTATGGAGGATTTCCATCCCTCCGGCGCGGTTGACTGCCGAGTTCCCAATGAAAGTGACATCTACCAGACTGGTAAGGGTGTTGGTGATGTTGAACATCCCACCGCCAACATTAGTGGCTGAGTTGCCATTGAAGGTAACATCCAGGAGAGTCGAGCTGTTTACGTAGTTGTACATCCCAGCGCCATCTCTTGCGGTATTGTTAGTGAAGGTGACGTCCTCCAGGTTGGGGTTGCTGCTGGTGGCGTTATACATCCCGCCGCCGAGTTCGGCAGAGTTGCCTTTGAAGGTTACATTCGACAGACTGGGGTTGGTGCTATCCATGTTATACATCCCGCCGCCGCGATAAATAGCCGAGTTGTTGTTGAAATTTACATCGGTGAGGCTGGGACTGCTATTGTACGAGTTATACATCCCACCACCTCGACTGGCAGCCGTGTTCCCTGTGAAACTACCTCCTGTAAAGCTGGGACTGCTGTTATCCATGAATATCCCACCACCAAAGTTACCAGCAGAGTTATTTTCAAAAGTAACCTGTGTAAAGCTCGGGAGGCCGCTATAGTTGTAAATCCCACCCCCATTACCAATTGTGGCCGAGTTGCCAGAGAACTCGACATTCGTCAGGTTCGGGTTGCTATTTTGGTTGTACATTCCCCCACCGTTGTTATTGGCTGAATTATTTTCGAAGGTAACATTTGTCAGGCTCAGGCTGGTGCTGTTGATGTTGTATATTCCGCCTCCGTTCAATGCTGAATTGCTCGTAAAGGTAACACCTGTCAGGCTCGGGTTGCTATTGCTGTTGAACATTCCCCCACCTACATCACCGGATGAGTTTCCAGTGAACGCGACGTCTGTCAAGCTGGGGTTGCTAGTGAAATTTATCATCCCTCCACCGCGAATAGTAGCTGAGTTGTTAGAAAAAGTAACCTGTGTCAAGCTCGGGTGGCTGTTATAGTTGTACATCCCGCCGCCGTCATTGTCGGCTGAGTTACTTGAGAAAATGACGTTCGTCAAACTCGGGCTACCGCCATAGTTATACATCCCACCGCCATCAACATATGAGGGACTGGAATTAGCCTTGCCGCCTGTAACGGTGAAGCCATCCAACACGGCAGTGCTGTCGGTTAAACTACCAGTGACAACATGGTAAGAGTTATCACTCGCATTGCCTACCGCACCAATGTCACCACTTAGGATGGTCACGTGGATTGCCCAGTTACGATCCGTGCGGTTGGCTTCGGTGCCGTCAAAGCCCCCATACACTCCCACGCCAGTTTTGAGCTGAAAGGTTGCGTTGCGCTCGCTACCGCTGGTGGGATAGTATGTCCCCTGCATCACTCGCAGTTCATCACCCGAGGTGGCGATACCCAGTGCATATTGCAAGCCGCAGGCGTTGCCCCAGCTATCGCACGTACCACTGCTTAAGCCCGTGGGTTTGATGTAGCGTACCGTTGCAGCACGCACCACCTGAGAAGGTGCCATTGCCAGGATTAACGCTACTATGATAAGCGCCGTAAATATTCGATAGAATAAGTTAACGATTGAGTACTTGGTCATTGCATTCTCCTTGTATGATTAGGAAGATTGATAGTTCTTCTTAGCTTGAAAAGTAATAAAATTGAACCCCGCGTAGGTTATGAGAGCCACTCCAGAACCTATACCATCCTGTCAATACGAATATGCCAGAGCGTATTATTCCATAACTATTTTTCCTCCTACAATATTTATATAATATTTACATAATCCTGGTTGATTTTCATAAATTATAACTCAATATCCCTGCGCCTTCTACGCGTGATTCTTTACAATTTTGTCAGCTACCAGAACAGGATTATCCAATCTTACTATCTATATCAACCATGAATATACTCACGCGATAGCTATACTCGATCATCTCGGAAGAACGACCGCAGTCAGCGCCAGCGGAGAACTAACGTGATGTATAAGGAACGAATATGCTCCAATTAATTTAACCGAGATTGCTGATTAATAGGAAGCCAGCATTAAAATTTTTAAACTGCATTGGTTATTCAGAAGGGTTGGGTTTTAGAGGGGAAGTGTTGATGGGCAGTACGATGCTCACCTCAAATCCTTGGGGTGCGCGGTTACAAGCAGTGATTCTGCCACCTTGGGCTTCAACCAGCTGCCGCGCGATGGACAACCCCAACCCGGCACCACCGGTGGAACGGGCGCGCGACTTTTCACCGCGCCAAAACCGGTCGAAGATATGGGCCAACTCTTCTTCAGGGATACCCGGTCCACCATCCGCTACAGTCATTTCGATGTTATTCCCCTGGCGGTGGATGGTCAAGTCGATCGAGCTGCCTTCGGGTGTGA
>CAZXPK010000123.1:0-10876 GCA_964642565.1 uncultured Anaerolineaceae bacterium | reverse complement strand
ACTTCATTGATGATAATCCGAAATCGATTCCCCAGGTCAATGAGCGTTGCGTTGATTGCCGGACCACTACCGACATTGAACACCAACCGGACCGGGTCAGCCTTGCCACCGATCGAAAGCGGGTGAATTTCCAGAGAGGGTTTCTTAGCCGCAATCGATTCACATACCTCAAGCATGTGGGCACCCAATACCTTTGGACTTTTTTCGTTGAAGTCATAAGTATAATCTTCCATAAAGGAAGTACCACCTACAAGACCGCTACCCATGACTTTCATCGCCCGAACTAGGGCAGCTGTTTTCCAGTCACCCTCTGCCCCGAATCCGTAACCTTCCGCCATCAAGCGTTGCACTGCCAGACCTGGTAACTGGACCAAACCGTGCAGATCTTCAAAGGTTGTGGTGAAGGCTTTAAAATGACCATCTTCAAGAAAAGCCCGTAGCCCTAATTCTATGCGGGCAGCCTCACGCAGCGATTGGCGCTGACTGCCGCCAGGGCGTAGCGATTCAGCAACTGTGTAGCTATCATCATATTCAACCACCAGTCGATCGATTTCCGCATCCAAAACGGAGTTGACGAACTTGACCAGGTCACCGACACCATATCCATTCACCGAATACCCTAGCTGGATTTGCGCTTCGATCTTGTCGCCCTCGGTGACTGCGACTTCGCGCATGTTATCGCCAAAACGGGCAATGCGAGCGCCTTGGGCATCGTGCCAGGCACTGGCGGCACGCATCCAGGTTGCAAGGCTGGAAAGCACGTCATCATCCTGCCAGAAACCAACAACGATCTTCCGCTTCAATCGCATCCGGCTGGCGATGAATCCAAATTCGCGATCGCCATGTGCAGATTGGTTGAGATTCATAAAATCCATGTTGATGCTCGACCATGGCAGCTCTCGATTGAACTGCGTATGCAAATGCACAAAGGGTTTTTGCAAGATACGCAAACCTGCTATCCACATTTTTGCTGGAGAGAATGTGTGCATCCAGGTAATTAGTCCAATGCAATTTTGGGCGTTATTCGCTTCCTGGCAGAGTTCGGTGATCGCATCAGAGGTCGTCACAACCGGTTTGAAAACAACCTTCACCGGTAGTTTGCCCGATTGAGTCATCTGCTGAGCGATTTCCTGTGAATGTTGCGCCACCTTTTTGAGCGTTGCTTCACCATACAAATGCTGGCTTCCGGTCACAAACCAGACTTCGAACTCGTTGAAATTAATCACAAATGCCTCCTAAAAAACCTTGTTCCATCAAATTTGACACAAATAAATCAGTTGTTGCCCGTGTATACACTATAGAAGAACGGTGCTCTCACGGACAACTAGTTCGGTCGAGAGCAAAACAGTCTGCGCTTCTATTTGTTCGTTACAGCGGGAGGCTTCAATCTGTTTAACTACTTCTTGTACCGCCCGGCATCCCAACTCATGATGATTATGGTTGATTGTTGTCAAGGCGGGCCAAAAATATGCCGATTCAGCGAAATTATCGAACCCGACCACCGCTAGTTTTTGGGGAATACTGATTCCCATACGGTTGGCGATGCAGAGTACTGAGAGTGCCATCTGGTCGTTGGCAACGAATACCGCGTCCATTTCGGGATAAGATTCCAACAACTGCCCAAAAGCCGTTGCCCCACTGGCAGAGGACCAATTTCCTGTTGACCAGTGATTGTCCGCAACTTTAATACCGAATTTCTCCAGGGTCTCTTGCCAAGCTTGTTTACGCTGGCGTGCTTCCCACCAATCCAACGGGCCGGAAATATGACCGATGTGGCAAAAACCCTGGTCCAACAGGTGCCGGGTTGCCAGGACCCCTCCGGCATAGTTGTCAACCAATACGATGGATACTCCCGCTCGAGGCTGCATGGTCAGAAAAACCACCGGTACGGGAACGTCATTCAGAATCTCATCAACCCAGCGGCGGTTGTCTCCTACTTCGGGTACGGCCCACACGATCCCATCCACGTGGTGGGAGAGTAAATCCTGTAAGAGGGGCTTTATATCTTCGGTGTCGAAGCGTGGGAGTTCCTCAAGCAGAAGGGCATACTTCAATTCCTCAGCCATGCTGGTAATGCCGTTCAACGTGCGCGAGGGACCAATGTATTTCAATCCAGAAGTAACTACCCCGAGGGTAAAACTGCGCTGTTGGATCAGGCTGCGTGCCAAGGCGCTGGGCTGGTAATCCAATTCCTCGATCACATGTTGGATGCGCTCGCGGGTTTCCGGGGCAACATCAGGGCGGTCATTAATAACTCGTGAGACAGTCTGGGTGGAAACACCGGCAGCCTTGGCCACCTGTTTAATGGTAGAGCGTTTATTTGTATTCATTTGAAGCCTTTTTGCATTGATATCTTATCTATCGTTATCGTTCCCGATAACGATAACATAGTAACAAATTCATAAAGATTTGTCAAGAGATTATTGTTAGAAAGATCGATAATCAAAGAAAATGTCAAATTTTCGAGAAAAACCGCGTCATTCTGGGTAATTATACGCTTAAACCCTTGTTTTGGGCTGTTTTTAACGCCTCAATTTCCTCTTACCTCTTGACATGTAACATCTTTTTTGCTAATATATCAATGCCAAATGTGAACGATAACGGGAACGTTAGCGGGAACGTTAACAGGAACATTAGCGGATGCTCCTCAAAGATTAGCCGATGTGAAGATCGTCGATGCATTGTACAAAAAAACATTCAAACATTGCAGGCGCATCCAACCAGAAAGGAGAGTGAAGGAGTAATTATTTATGACAAAGATCGTCACCTCGACTTTAACAGGAAGGTCACGTTTGCACTAACTCCGTGCATAATCGGAAAGCAATCTTCTCAGGAAGACGCTTCGCACAATATTCATATAACCAACCCATAAGGAGAGAACTAGATGAAAATCACAAAGATTTTAGGTATAGTTTTAGCGGTGATATTTATTTTTTCCGCAGTAAGCTGTGGATCGACAGCTACGACTGTTGCACCCACGACGGTTGCACCCACAACAGCTGCCCAGCTTATTACCGACTCCGGTTACGTAATCCCCGCGCAAAAATGCGCACCCAATTGCAAATACACTGACATGGTAGTCGGCTTTATCCAGACTGGTCCTGAAGGTGCATGGCGGACTGCTAACAACGCCTCTTTCGATGAATACGCCAAACAACAGGGCATCACACTGAAGGTCTATGACGCCCAAGGTAAGGTCGAGAATCAGATTTCGGCTTTCCACACATTCAATCAAGATTCCACCGTGAACGTTATTATCCTTGCAGCTGATGACACGAAGGGTTTTGACGATGTGTTGCAGGAAGCCAAGGCTAATGGAAAATTGGTCATTCTGGAAGACCGCACCGTCGATTCGTCAGCCGCGCTGTATTACACCCGCATCGGCTCTGACTTCGTCGCCGAAGGGCAAAAAGCCGCCGCGGCTATGTGCACCCTGCTCAAGGATTTCACCAAGAAGAACGTTGTTGAGATCTCCGGTGCCGTAGGCGCTGGTGCGGGCATTGATCGCGCCAAGGGATTCCGCCAGAAGATGGGTGATTGCGGGATCACGATCACTGCTTCCCAAACTGGCAACTGGGCTGTCGCGGACAGCAAGGCGGTCACGGAGGCCTGGTTGAAAGACCCAGCCCTCAAGGATTTCCAGGGCGTGTTTGCCCACAATGATGAGGAAGCGTTAGGCGCCATCCAGGCCATCCAGGAAGCCGGTCTCAAACCTGGCGTGGATGTCATGGTTGTTGGTGTAGACGCTACGAAAGACGGTTTCGCTGCCCTGATCGATGCAACCTTGGGCGCTGACATCGAGTGCAACCCGTTGCTCGGCCCACAGGTTTTGGATGCCGCCCTGAAAGGCTTGAACGGCGATACAACCATGCCCAGCTATGTTCCCTCGCAGGAAGGTGAATTCTTCGCTGCACAGGGTGCAGATGCGTTGAAAGAAATTCTGCCTACCCGTAAGTACTAAATAACGGTCCTAGTGACTTTCCCGGGAGTCACTGGTCAGAAAAATATATTTGAGTAAAATAGGAGAAGCGGCGCGGACGCCGCTTCTCCAGCAAATGAGGCCTAAAAAGTAGTACATTAATGATTGAGGTAGCTTATGGCAGAGTCAACCAATGATTCAAACCGTGATATTGTGGTGATGAAAGGTATCTCGAAATCGTTTCCGGGTGTACTTGCTCTTGAGAATGTGGATTTTACGCTCAGAAAAGGTGAAATTCATGCCCTGGTGGGGGAAAACGGTGCCGGTAAATCCACCTTGATTAAGATATTAACTGGCGTTGAGCAACCTAATACTGGCACAATCACAGTTAATCAACAAACCCTCTCCATAAGATCACCACAACATGCTCAAGCACTTGGCATCAGTACGGTCTATCAGGAAGTTAATCTTTGTCTTAATTTAACCGTAGCGGAAAACATCCTGATCGGCCGGGAACCTATGAAATGGGGGCACATCGATTGGAAGGCAATGAATGCTCGGGCGAGACAAATCCTACAGGGATTAGATGTCGATCTGGATGTGACCCAAACATTGGGCTCCTGTTCAGTCGCCATCCAGCAGATGGCGGCGATTGCACGAGCACTCGAGATCTCATCTGCCAAGATCCTAATCCTGGACGAACCAACCTCCAGTCTCGACGACCATGAGACTGATCAACTCTTTACCGTCCTGCGTAAACTGAAAAGTGATGGGATGGCGATCGTTTTCATCACCCATTTCCTGAATCAGGTTTATGAAGTTGCCGATAGAATTACAGTCCTCAGAAATGGTAAATTGGTGGGAATGTATGATACGGCCATCTTACCGCGCTTGGAACTAATCTCTAAAATGATCGGCCGAAGTATAACTGAGTTTGACGATATGACAAAAATCAAGCTGGAAAGTGGCAAGCGCATTAAAAGCGAGGTGCTGCTTGACGCGAAAGGGCTTGGTCGCGTAGGCTCCGTAGAACCATTTGACCTGGAATTGCACCCCGGAGAAGTCGTTGGTGTGGCTGGTCTACTTGGTTCGGGTCGCACTGAAATAGCACAGCTTTTATTTGGTATTGACAAGCCAGATAGCGGATCTATTATTATGGACGGCAAACGGATTAAGGATTACTCCCCGTTTGCATCCATTGGGCGGGGTGTGGCACTTTGCCCTGAAGACCGAAAAGCCGCAGGTGTCGTAGATGAATTGACTGTGAGGGAAAATATCATCCTGGCTATGCAAGCCCACCTAGGCTGGTTCAAGCATCTGAGCTCGGAAAAACAATATGAGATGGCAGACAAGTATATCCAATTGTTAAATATCGCTACTCCCTCGGCCGATCAGCCTATCAAAAATCTGAGTGGTGGCAACCAACAAAAGGTGATCTTGGCGCGTTGGCTGGCCACGAACCCGCGCCTTCTGATCCTGGATGAGCCTACCCGAGGCATTGATGTGGGAACAAAGGCAGAGCTCCAGAAACTGGTACTTTCGCTGGCAGATGAAGGTAAGTCATGCGTGTTTATTTCCTCCGAGCTGGATGAAGTGTTGCGCACCAGCCATCGCATCATTGTGATGCGGGAGCGAGCCAAGGTAACCGAGTTCAGCGGTGAAGTGGACGACAATACCATCATGCAATCGATCGCAGGAGTAAAACCATGACACAGTTTAAATCCTCGTTCACTTGGAAAAAGGTTACCGAGAGCAAGCTCTTCTTCCCATTAGTCTCCTTGATGCTCATTCTGCTATTTGATCTGATATTTATTCCCAATTTTTTTCACATCACATTCCAACAAGGTCATCTGTATGGAAGCCTGATCGACATTCTGCGAAATAGTATGCCTGTCATTGCATTAGCTATCGGTATGACACTGGTGATTGCCACCGGTGGAGTGGACCTCTCGGTGGGTGCAATCATGGCGATTGTGTCTTCGGTGGCAGCCCTTTTGATGAATCCGTTCGTCCTCGGCACACAACTGCAAGCCATCAAGAATGATCCTACTTATAGTTATTCACCGTTCTGGGTGGTGCTACTGCTACCGCTGATTGTAGCTACAATCTGCGGTTTGTGGAACGGGGTGCTGGTTACCTACGGAAAAATTCAACCGATGGTAGCCACACTGATCCTGATGATTTCCGGTCGAGGGATCGCCCAACTGATTACCAATTCACAAAAAATTCAGATTTTTTATGCACCATTCGTTTACATCGGAAACGGCTGGCTTCTCCTGCCTTTTTCTGTATATGTGGTAACCCTTCTATACGCACTGGCGTGGCTGATTACCCGCAGAACGTCCATCGGACTGTTCATCGAGTCGGTGGGCATCAATGCTCGCTCCAGTTTATTTAGTGGTATCGGAGAAAAGAAGATTAAATTGTTTGCTTACATGTTTTGCGGCTTTTGCGCAGGGATAGCAGGCCTAATCGGCACTTCGAACATAAGCACATCGGATGCCACTAGTATGGGCCTAAACTTGGAGCTGGATGCCATCCTGGCAGTGGTCATCGGTGGAACCTTACTTGGGTCGGGCGGGCGGTTTTCCTTGCTGGCTAGCGTTATCGGTGGGTTGGTTATGCAGGCCGTTACCACTTCCATGTACGCAATAGGTGTTAGTGCGAATTCAATTCTAGCGGTTAAGGGTGTGGTTGTCATCGCATTAATCCTCCTGTATTCACAACAAGTACAAGACTTTATCCGGAAAATCACAGGGCCAACAAAGTTGAAGGAGGCCAAGCAATGATGCAGAACATAAGCATCTTTATCTCTAAGAACCGGCGACTCCTTCCGCTTTCGGCGACAATCATATTGTTTTTTATCGCTTTTGCTTTAGGCGCAGCCTACCTCCCGGGAATGAGAGACACGCAAGTATTTCTCAATTTATTCAATCAAACTCCTTACCTGCTAGTCGCCGTGATAGGCGAGACATTGGTGGTTATCTCGGGTGGCATTGACCTTTCGGTGGGAGGCATCGTGGCGCTAACGACCACAGCTTCTGCCGCGTTACTCCGAAATGGCTGGAACGCCTGGGTTGTGATGCTTCTCATGCTGGCAATGGGTACGGCAATGGGCGCCATTATGGGTTATTTCATTACCTACCTGAAAGTGCAACCATTTATCGCCACCCTGGCTGGGATGTGGATTGGCCGTGGTTTGGCTTACACGATCAGCAATGAATCGATCGCGATTAATGACCGAATCTATGCACTTCTTGCCAGAACGAAGATTTTGATCCCAGGATTAAGCAACCCTGTGAGCCAGAAGGGCGACTACATCACTCCCTCCGTCGTCATCGCGATAGCCGTATTTGCGGTAGCAATTTACGTTTCCCACTATACACGCTTTGGCCGCACGATCTATTCCATTGGCGGGAATAACGGAGCCAATGAACAATCTGCTAGATTGATGGGCTTGCCAGTGAACCAGACCAAAGTTTTGGTTTATACATTTAACGGATTTTGTTCAGCGCTAGCTGGCATTTTTTTGAGCATCTACACCAAATCCGGTCAGGGCTTGTTAGGAAACGGAATGGAGTTAACCGTTATCGCTGCTGTAGTGATTGGTGGTACCGCTTTAACCGGTGGTGAAGGATATGTGTTTGGAGCTCTGTTTGGTGTGCTTATCACGATTCTCATTCAAACCCTGATCCAAATCCAAGGTACACTCATTACCTGGTGGACGCTCATCACTGTCGGTGTAATTACACTCTTTTTCATTGGCATACAGTCGTTTTTTGCCAATCTAAAAATTGGTCGATCAGCTAGCGATAAGGATAGTCGTGCGAAACGACGCCGGCAAGTGCTGTTATTTGGTGGCGGAGCAATCGTTGTCGTAATTCTGGCTGTGTTTACCTCCTACATTTTCAAAAGCAGGAGTACAGGCACCATCGCATCATCATCCACCTGCCAATTAAAACCTTTCCGGCAGGAGCAGGCGGCAAGCCTGATGAAAGATGGGGCAGTTATTACCTACGAACGCAACGGCGGAGTTAATTGCATTGACGAGTTATTTGCCATTTATGCGGATGGGCGAATTGTAGGAGATAATGGTTCCCAAAATATCGAGAAGCAGGTGGCACCTGAAGACGTGGATAAATTGCTTGCATTTATCAGCAACTTTGGATTTTTTACAGATAATATGTACTCGACCTCACACGTCCCATGCAAAGTCTGTTATCACTATTTCACAAGTGTTTCTTATAATGGTCAGGAAAAGACCGTGGAGGCTGTGGATGGTGGAACGGATGCTCCAGCCGAGTACTGGCTAATGACCGGTCAATTTTCCACGATCCTTCCAAAATTTTCACCTTAAGCCGTCCAAAAATCGTGTGAGGGCAGATTGCCCTCCTGTTTATTGCGTTGCTTTTTGTGAAAAGGAGAAAGATAGATGGGTATGAAGAAAGTGCTAATTCCAATTGTATTATGTGCTCTGCTGGGTTTAGCCTGCCGCTACATAGTCGTACCAGCTGACCTAATGGCTACTCCGACTTCAGTTACATCAAAAGGTTGGAGCGGTGTGGTGACAAATATCGGCGAAACTGATACCGGGAATTTGCATATTGATCTGGCGATAAGGAACGATACTCAGGATTGGAGCGCCATGCAGGCTGATGAAGATAGACCTGCTATACTCACAACCCGCGATGGCAAGACAAGCAACTGCAATACTGTTTTTGTCGCCACAGGTGGAACGAGTCTTGCGCCAGGTTTTCAGATGCGAGGTTATACAAGCGGAACAAAAAACGCAACCAAAGTCCAACTCCTCTATGTTGAATGTGAAAGCGCTGTGGCATCTTCAGGGTCTAAACTCTCCATCAAATATAACTATGTTACCGGAGCTTATGACCTTCATGTTCCATCAGTACCAGTCAATGGTGCGATAGTGTTGGATCTTGATCAAGTTGTTACGGATATGAAATATCCGATTGCAACACCAATTGCAAATTCGATTGAGAAGGTTGGCGACAAGATAAACGCAATTAATAATTTCACTTTAACTCTCACCGATGCTATACGTACCGATACTGGCTTGGAATTACATTGGCAAGATTACAATCCTAGCGATTATGCTAATTATGTTCACATAGGAACGCCGCCTGTGATCGGTTCCGATGGAATCATCTATGGTGTATATGAGGACCCTTCTATCGCGAATGCAACGATAACCCTTCAAAAATCAACGGCAGAATGGCCAACCACCGTTGTGGTTCCGAACGAAGTCACAAACCTTTACGTTTTGGTAAGTGTAGAGACAAGGCAGTCGAAGTACTTCGTAAGCCATGTCATTGATATTACCAATAAATAAACATTCCAGACAGATTTGCATATTCCAATCAGGCCTCTTTCACAAGTGGCCTGATTAGATTTTTAAGCCTTTAGACCTATACCTCTCCGGGAGATTTTCCAATAGAGACGGATGTCGAAGTGAAAAGTCGATAGGAAAATACACTGCCCTTGATATAGTAAAAAAATCAGGGAAAGCCTTATAAGGGATGCGGTGTTTGACCAAAACTGCACCAAGTATGAAGCGAGGCATATCAACCTGCAGTCCTATGCATAGTTTATTTAGGTGCGAATTGCACATAATATGGGGTGTGAGACAGGTCACACCCACGTGCCAATCTGTACAACTGGAATACTATGCAATTTTCTACCATCCAACCGGTGGAAAAATACTATCAGCTAATACTTTACGCCCACAGTCATAGTCTAGATGAACCGGAGAGCAATGTTGAAACGGGAGGCTTTGGTTAGTGCATTCACGAGGACATTGCACCACTTATATAATTAGGTTATGCGTGGTGACTACCCGCTGTACAGTATGCGTTGCCAGCCGGCAGGATTTAACGGAATAAAAAACAATAGTATAAACTGCCTAACGACACTGATCCGCTGACGGGTGGGAAAAGCCAGCCCGTGTACTGTGCACGCTGTGTTGGGTGGCGTAACCGCTAGAGATACCTTTCTGCCTCTTCTGGGATGTCTTGCCATAAACCATTATGTTGAACCCACCGCACGCGCCAAGCCTGGGCGATTTCGCTTTTCAGCAACAACTTGAATTCTGCTGTTTGCTCTTCTCGTTTCAATTGAATAGTTAATTCATTACAAAGTCTGCAGGGCTGATTCTGCATTCCGACGATACTGTTTCGAGGAAGGTACGAGATAATCCAACCCTGCCCTACCACCGGATCCTCCTGGATCACCACCATGTAGTTGCTGGTAAGTAACAGCAAGGTGTTTGTGGAAATGGGCCGCCGGACCAAAAGTAGCCAGCGTTTCCAGTTGCCGGGCTGGAAGACTAATTCTTCCAATTCTTCGCCGGGTAGCAGCCCGTAGATTTTCACGCCGTTTAAAAACTTTAGTGGCAATTTCTCAAGAGCTTGTTGCATGGCTGGGGTATAAGTGTTTTTTTCTGTCGGCGCACTCGGCGTGGTTATGGTCGCTTGCAGCAATTGCCGTAAGGGTGAGGACAAGCGATCCCAGGCTACCGTATTGAATTCTACGCTGAGTAGCGTTGGAGAGTCATGACCTTGCGCGACGATTTCCAGAAATCCATAGAGCAATACTAATGTGACCTTCATATACATAAGGCCGCACCCCATTAGGTATGTGATCTGAGGTTCCTGGCCAGACCAAATCGAGGCTAAGAGATGTATCACGTCCGTGGGCATAAACAGCAAGGCTTGCTTTGGAACGTAGTGCGAGCCACGATGAATCTGGGGTGGAAAGGTAATAATGGTTTGTAGGGCTTTGCTGTTAGCCAGAGTCATCACGGCAGGCGATTGTAGTTCGGTGGGAAGATCAGAAATGTTTTTCAACACCGAGGGGTGTCGCTCAAAACCTCGTGTAGGAACTTCCCTCTTTAATTGCGCCAGCCGATTGTCTAAATCGTCACTTACTGTGGTCATGAGA
>CAZXPK010000122.1:7341-10880 GCA_964642565.1 uncultured Anaerolineaceae bacterium | reverse complement strand
AATGTTCTAATCCACAAGGGGTTTATGGAAAATCACCAATATTTTAAGATTTCTCATGTTGGATACCTGGTAAACGGATATATAACGGCTTAGCAGATAAACCGACGAACTTATCTCCACAATTAGCACAGAATTTGAAATATAGATCGGCTTATCAGTCGTACGAGCGAGTATAGGGAAAAATTTACAGCTACACATACCAGGACTCGGGCGGATATGCGCGCCCTGAGAGAAGCCTAGATTACGGGTCTTCCTTGCATATTTCGACAGCTGCCCCGATACCTGCATCACCCAGCGGCTAGGTTTGTGGAAGAACGACATGGGTTGGGTGAACAACTGATGCATTACCCAAAAATCACGCTTATCCCATTCTGCTGGCAGTATGGGATGGCAGACTGAGCCCCTGCCATACGCTTGAGTCACAGGCGAAGAATCACGGCAGGTGTCATCCTTAGCTGCCCTGGATGTTACCCGGTAAGTGATCGAAAGCCGATCTGAAACAATGGAGCGGATGCGGATAAATCCAGCCGGTAATGCGATGATGAGAATCCTGGGAGATTGACGACTAAAGATATCTGAATTATAATTAGGTAATCTAATAATTAGGAAGGCAAATAATATGGACGTGTCTGCCAATGTGATCGCTCGTGAAGTCTTAGAGGTAGTCCCCGCGGTGATGAGCACAATCAGGACGGAGATGCGCAGCCGGCGAAGCGCCGACCTGAACGTGATGCAGTTCAGGACTTTGGTTTTCCTCAACCTTAACCCTGGTGCTTCCCTTTCCGCGGCGGCCGAGTACCTCGGCCTGACCCTGCCAACAGTGAGCCAAATGATCAATGGGATGGTGGCGAATGGCCTGGTCAGGCGTGAAGATTCTTCCGTCGATCGAAGGCGGGTGATGCTTTCACTGACATTGAAGGGTCAGAACCTGCTTGGAAGGGCGCTTAGAGGAACACAAGCGCGCCTGGCGGAGATCCTGTCCAGACTGACAGCGGAGGAGTGCGAAGCGGTTCACCAGGTCATGCAACTCATGGAAGGACTTTTTTGCCAGCCGTCGCTAACCATCCCACCAGGATAGTTGAGTGTGGGTAATCCTGAAGACTCAAGTCAATCGTAAATTGATTAAAGACGCGCCTATCTTACTGTTTTAATACAATTTCTTGGAGGAAATATTAATGGTAAAGAAACTAAACCTCTCGAAGGGGCGGATCGCCTATAAATGGATCGCCCTCTCTAACACCACGCTGGGTATTTTTATGGCACTGCTCGACGGAAGCATCGTCGAGATCTCACTTCCGGCCATTTTCCACGGCATCGGAGTCAACCCACTGGCACCCGGAGAAACCGACTACCTGCTATGGACTCTGATGGGCTATCTGGTGGTGACAGCCACGCTCCTGGTCACCTTTGGCCGCATCTCCGACATGTTCGGCCGGGTACGCCTTTACAACCTTGGCTTTGCCATCTTTGCGGCTGGCTCGATCCTGCTCTACCTGGTGCACGGCACCGGGAACAGCGCGGCGATGCAGATCATCATCTTCCGCCTGGTCCAGGCTGTCGGAGGCGCCTTCTTGATATCCAACTCCACTGCCATCATAACGGACGTCTTCCCGCCCAACCAGCGCGGCCTGGCCATGGGAATCAATATGATCGCCGGTACAAGCGGCACGTTTATTGGCCTGCTTGCCGGTGGAATCCTATCAGCCATCAATTGGCGCTATATCTTCCTGGTAAGCGTACCGTTTTCTGTCGGGGGTACCATCTGGGCGTACCTAGCCCTGCATGAAACGGCTACCATTCGTAAACATCAGCGACTGGACATCCCTGGCAACATACTCTTTGCCTTGGGTCTGACGGCTTTGTTGGTCGGTACCACCTACGGAATCCAGCCATACGGCAAATCGCCCATGGGCTGGGGAAGTCCCTTAGTAATAGCCTGTTTGGTTGGAGGTGCACTGGCACTTGGCATTTTCGTATTCGTCGAACAGCATGCGCCGGATCCCATGTTCCGTCTGGAACTGTTCAAGATCCGCATGTTCAGCGCGGGTAACATTGCCGGTTTCCTCGCCTCCCTGGCGCGCGGCGGCCTGAACTTGATGATCATCATCTGGCTACAAGGTATCTGGCTGCCACTGCACGGGATTTCCTTCGCGGATACGCCTTTGTGGGCCGGCATTTACATGTTACCGCTGACCGTCGGTTTCTTGATCATGGGACCGATCAGTGGTTTCCTATCGGACCGGTACGGCTCACGCACCTTTTCCACCGCCGGGATGCTTGTCACTGCTGCTGGATTCGCCGGTCTGCTACTGATCCCGGTTAATTTTACTTACCTCCTGTTCGCCCTGGCGATCCTGGTGATTGGAATGGGCATGGGAATGTTCGTCTCGCCCAACATTACAGCCGTCATGAACTCGGTTCCGTCGGAGCACCGCGGGGCGTCATCCGGTATGCAGGCCACGTTCCAGAATACCGCCAACACAATCAGCATCACCTGGATTTTCGCTATAGTGACGATTGGGTTGGCTTCCCACCTACCGGTTGCCTTGTATCAGGGCTTGACCCAGGCTGGCGTCCCTGACACTGTCGCCCATCAGGTAGCAAACCTGCCTCCAACCGGCGCCCTGTTTGCCGCATTCCTTGGCTACGACCCGATGAAGACCTTGCTGCCACCCTCCGTCATCCAGCAGCTCTCGCCAGCTTCGCAGGCTACGTTGTTCAGCACGACCTTCTTCCCGAACCTGATCTCTGCACCATTCGATGATGGCTTGCGGATTGCCTTTTCAATCTCGGTGGGGCTCGTCCTGATCGCGGCGGTCGCCTCCTTGATGCGCGGCAAACGCTATATCTATGAGCAGGAAAACCAACCCCAATTGAACCTAGCCGATCCAGTTGATCAGGTCTCACCTGTGGCCGAAAGAAAAGTGAAAGCCGTCGAAACAGAAAGCAGGCGCGTTATCAGGGCTTCCAAAGGCAAATCATCAACGCCATCCGATCACTGAGGTAAGATATTCTGCTTTGAGCTAACGAGCGGAGCTCGATCGAATCTATTTTGGCAATTGACCCAGGAGCTGCATCACCCAGCGGTGAGGTTTGTGGAAGAACGCCATAGGCTGGGCAAACATCAGGATGCATTTGCCGTAGACTACGCTCATCCCATTCTGCTGGCAGTATTGGATGGCAGTTTTAGACTCTGCCCCCTGCTGCAGCCAGACGCGGTCGATGCCGGCTTCATGCGCCTCACGCACCACCTTTTCAGCCTGGGCAGGTGACACCGACACGAAGACTCCCCCCACTTTCTGCGGCAAATCCTTCAGGCTTGGGTAGCTCTGTTGGCCCTCGATAACCTCGCCACTTGGATGGACCAGGTAAAGCTGGTAGCCCTTGGTTCTAAGGTCTTTGAAGGCACTGTTCCCAAACTTGTTCGCCTTACGCGATATTCCCACGATGGCCAGGGAGGGCTGGGAGATGAAGTCATCAATCATGGCTTTGGTGATCATGTGTGAGCTCCTTTCATTGTGAATTGATACCATTTTATT
>CAZXPK010000122.1:3404-7241 GCA_964642565.1 uncultured Anaerolineaceae bacterium | reverse complement strand
AAAAATCACAGGGAAATTGTGTATTTCGGTTTTTAGCTTATTGGATTTCTGTTAATATACATCTGCAACAGCCAACAGTCAACCTGAAGCCTCGAATATCACTACCCGCACAGCCCCCCAATTATGCTACAATCTATCCAGAATAAGGAGGAAAAGATGAGTGCTCAATTCGATGTACGTCCATCCCCCATCGCAGGTCAGTGGTACCCGGGTGACCCCAAACGACTGTCCACCGATGTGGATCGCTACATCCATGAGGCTATATTGCCGGAACTGGTAGGCGAAGTGGTCGCCATCGTAACACCACACGCCGGGCACATATACTCAGGTTCGGTAGCTGGGTATGCCTTCGCGGCCCTGAAGGGGTATAAACCTGAGCTAGTGGCAGTGATCTCGCCGATGCATTACCCCTACAATGAGCCGGTGCTCACCACCGCACATACAGCCTATGAGACCCCACTCGGCATCATCCCTGTGGATGCTGAGGCAGTGCAGATGCTCGATGAACTGCTTGAAAAGGAATTAGGTTATGGCATGGCGCACGTCCGAAATGACCGGGAACATTCCCTGGAGATCGAGCTGCCCTTCCTACAGCGAGCACTCGAATCAGAATTCAAGCTGCTACCCGTGATGGTGCGTGACCAGAGCCGGAGGGGCACACGCAGCCTGGGGCAGTGCCTGGCAAAGACCCTGTATGGGCGTAAGGCGCTGCTGGTGGCCAGCACGGACCTCTCGCACTTTTACCCGCAGGATATCGCCAATGAGCTAGATGCTGAAATGCTGCGCTGTATCGAGGCCTTCGATCCTGATGCAGTAATCCAGGCCGAGGAGGAGGGCAGAGGTTTTGCCTGCGGTCGAGGTGCCCTGGCAGCTGTGCTGTGGGCAGCCAAAGACCTGGGTGCGGATAAAGTGAGGATCCTGCACCATGCGACTTCAGGTGATGTGACTGGTGATACCTCGCAAGTGGTGGGATATGGCGCAGCAGTGGTGTTGCGACAGAAGACCGCTTCCTAAAACGTATTCATTGGAATTCCCTGAGATTCCGGATGATTAGTTACTTATCTGCTATAGAATAAGTATGTTCGTGTGGAATTTTCTACTTATCCTGCTTTTGATTGCGCTGAATGCCTTTTTCGTCAGTGTGGAATTTGCGGCGGTAACATCACGACGAGCGCGAATTGAGCTGCTGGCTGAAGAAGGCAATGCAGCTGCCAAAATTGTCAAAAGCTGGCTTGATAACCCCACTACTCGCGATCGCTTGATCGCGGCATCTCAGCTGGGGATCACTATGGTTAGCCTGGCGCTGGGTGCCATCGGCGAAAATACCTTTCAGGAATTATTATCCCCTTATTTACGTTCCGTCGTCCTTCCAGATAACCTTAAATATCTAACTCAAGTATTAAACAGTTTACCCCTGATCTTATCCCTGATCATCATTACCACTTTGCTGGTTGTGCTTGGTGAGATGGTGCCCAAAGTTGCCACCCTGCAGCAACCGGAACGTATTGCGCTGCTCTCCGCCCAGCCAATGAGAGTTTTTGGCAAGATCTTTAAATGGTTTATCGACATACTGGAATGGGCGACCCGGCTGGTCTTGCGCATTTTCGGCTTACAGCTGGTCGGAGAGCATACACTAATCTACACTGTGGATGAGCTCAAGCAGATGATCTCGGAGTCGGAAGAGGGTGGGGTGCTCGAGACGCCTGAACGCGAGATGCTCGAATCGGTGTTCGATTTTGGTGCGCTGCTCGTGCGGCAGGTGATGATCCCACGCACGGAAATCATCGCGATTGAGGCTAACATCAAGCTGGACGAGATCATCAACACGGTGACACAGTACAGCTATACCAAGCTGCCAGTTTACGAGGACGACCTGGATCAGATCATCGGCATACTGCACGTCAAAGATGTGCTGAGGGTGATGAACCAGCCAGACTGCCAGGAAATAACCGCGCGTGAGATGGCACGTGAGACGCTCTACTTCCCTGAGACCCTGCCAGTGAATGAGCTGTTGCACCAGTTCAGGCACAACCGCCAGCACATCGCGATTATCCTGGATGAATTCGGTGGAACGGCGGGATTGGTAACTCTGGAAGACCTTCTGGAAGAGATCGTGGGGGAGGTGAGCGACCAGTTTGATGAGTCCAACCCTGAAATCCAAAAACAGCCGGATGGCACCGTGTTGATCGATGGGCTCACCTTAATCGAAGCGGTCAACCAACAACTGGGGCTCAACCTGACCGACCCACATTACGATACCATCGCGGGTTACTTCCTGGGCAAGCTAGGGCACATCCCTAAAATTGAGGACGTGGTTGAATCAGGTGGTGTACGATTGAAGGTCGAAACCATGGATGGGTTGCGCATCGCCCAATTAAGCCTGGTACGGCTGAATGATGCTCCCCCAGAGTAAATGACCACCTATGTAGAAGTCGCAGTCAACGTCCCGCAGGTGAGCGGGACCTTTCACTACCACCTGCCTCCTGAGCTGGAGGGGGTGGTGCAGCCGGGTCACCTGGTGGAAATCCCATTTGGCCACCAGCAGGTGCAGGGGGTGGTCTTCCGCTTCGTCGAACAACCGGAGGTGCCCGAAACCAAACCGGTGATATCCTTGCTTGACCAGCAGGCAGTGCTCACGCCAGTACAGATCAAGCTGGCGGGAGAGCTGGCCGAATCCACCCTGGCACCATTGGCTGCCTGCATTGATGCAATGATCCCACCAGGGCTCGCCCAGCAGGCAGATACACTCTACCAGAAAAGCACGCCCACAATTCCCGTATCCCACGCGCTCACCAGCTTGCAAAACCGGATCTTAAAGCTACTCAGTGAGCGCGGACCCCTGCGCGGAAGACAGCTGGATAATGCCTTCCGACATGCAGATTGGCGGGCATCGGCACGGTCGCTGATCAACCAGGGGTTACTGCGCACACAAACCGTGCTACCACCACCCACCGTCCAGCCGAAAACAGTACGCACCGCCCGCCTGGCAAGCCCACCTGCGCAGGCAGAAGAAGGAATGCCCAGCCTGGCCAGGGCTGGAACACCTGCCTTAGGGCGCAGGCAAGCCATGCTGCGCCTGCTGCTGCGCGAGCCAGAGGAAGTCGATGTTGCCTGGTTGTATGCGGAGAGTGGAGGCAACCTGGCGGACCTGCAAGCACTGGCTAAGCGCGGACTGGTGCAATTAGGTGAGGCAGAGGTGTGGCGAGACCCACTAGAACGGATGGAATTCGTTGCCAGTGAGCCCCCAGAGCTAACGTCAGATCAGATGACCGTATGGACCGAGATCCAAGCTGGAATCCGTGAGGCAGCCGATGGGAAAGGCGTTCAACCTTACCTGCTGCACGGAGTGACCGGCTCAGGCAAGACCGAGATTTATCTGAGAGCGGTTGAGGAAACCCTGAAGCAAGGGCGCCAGGCAATCGTACTGGTGCCGGAGATTGCCCTGACCCCGCAAACCATCCGGCGGTTTGTCAGTCGATTCCCGGGGGTGGTGGGGAGCATGCATTCACGCCTCTCCCAAGGGGAACGCTTCGATACCTGGCGCAGGGCACGCCTGGGAGAGATTACGGTCATCGTGGGACCGCGCAGTGCCCTGTTCACCCCGTTTGCCAAACTGGGGCTTATCGTAGTCGACGAATTCCACGATGATACGTATTACCAATCGGAAGCCCAACCACATTACCACGCGCGGGATGTGGCGGTGGAATATGCCCGGATGGCAGGGGCGGTGTGCGTGCTGGGCTCGGCCACACCGGATATCGTCAGCCGTTACCATGCGGCGCAAAGGGAATGGCACTACATGAGCCTGCCGCAGCGCATCCTGGCACACCGACAGGC
>CAZXPK010000122.1:0-3304 GCA_964642565.1 uncultured Anaerolineaceae bacterium | reverse complement strand
GGCTACATCCTTAAATGCCCCCGCTGTGACCTGCCATTGACGTTTCACATCGCAGGCTCGAAGGCAGGGATGAACAACCGGATCACAGAGGACCAGCTCAGCTGCCATTATTGCGGCTATAAACGCCAGCTGCCCATCACCTGCCCGCAGTGCAAGAGTGAGCGCATCCGCCAGTACGGCACCGGAACCGAGAAGGTGGAAGCGGAGGTGCAGTCACTCTTCCCGAAGGCACGCACCCTGCGATGGGACTGGGAGACCACGCGCCAAAAAGGCGCACACGACATCATCCTCAGTCACTTCGTCAATCACCATGCGGATGTGTTGATTGGAACCCAAATGATCGCCAAAGGGTTAGACCTGCCTCTGGTGACGCTGGTGGGAGTGGTGCTGGCAGATGTGGGTCTCAGCCTGCCAGACCTGCGCTCAGCAGAACGGACCTTTCAGGTGCTCACACAGGTAGCCGGGCGTGCCGGCCGCAGCCCACTGGGAGGGCAGGTGATCCTGCAGACCTTCCTGCCCGAACATTACGTCATCCAGGCTGCCTCGCGGCATGATTACCAGGCCTTTTACCAGCAAGAACTGGAATATCGACGGGAATTACATTACCCACCCTTCTCGCGCCTGGTGCGACTGGAATACCGGCACCGCGACCCTGAACGTGCAGAAGATTCTGCCAATGCGATGGCTAACCAGATCCAAGGGTGGCTGCGGGAGGAGAACCGAGGCGAAACCGAGCTGGTTGGCCCGGTGCCATGTTTCTTCGCGCGAATTGGCGGTTTATACCGCTGGCAGCTCGTCTTGCGCGGACCAGACCCGGCGTCACTGCTGCGTGGGCGACCGTTGGGTGATTGGCGGGTTGAAGTAAACCCACCATCTTTGCTATAATACCTTTACACGGGTAAAGTACCTGGTTAATTCGTATATCCTTTGGAATAGCACATCATTATCATCAAAACGTTCACCCTTTCAGGAGGCCAGCATGGATAGCTTGAAACGCGGATGGGCATTTCTCAAACAATCCTGGCAGATGGCAGTGGCAGATAGAGACCTGATCAAGCCCTCCATCTACGCCCTATTTGCAGGGTTTATCGTTACATTGATCCTCGTCATCCCGATCGGGGTTATATCCTTCCTGCTGCAAAATTTTAATGGTGGGCAATATATCATTTACATCCTGGGAGCGATCCTGATTTTCGTTCAATACATCGTGGGTTATATTTTCTCAGCCATGACGGTTTATCTCATCTATGGCTATCTGGCGGAAGGGGATGGCAGGATGGATAAAGCCTGGGCGATCACTAGACGGGACGGTTGGGACATCGCCAGCCTGGCGGCGGCCTCAACGGCAGTCAACCTGCTGAAGAGCGCAGTGAGAGGGAAAGGGAGAAGCGGGGGACGCAACTTCCTGGCGGGATTGATCGAAACGGTATGGACCGAAGCTGCTTTCCTGATCCTGCCCGCCATGGTGATTGAAGATATCAATCTAAAAGGCGGGATCAAGCGCGCCACGCAGATCATCAAGGATAACCTGCTCCTGGTGGGAATCAGCACCGTGGGGGTCAAGGCCATCACCGGAGTAATTGGCTTCCTGCTGGGTGCACTGGGGGTCGGCCTGGGATTTGGAGTGGGATTGGGGATCGTTTCTGCCAGCCAGGGGTCTGTCGCAGGGCTGATCACAGGGGTGACATTGGGCATCCTGATTGCCACTCCCTTCATCATGGTCGCCACGGTGGTGAGCACCTACACAGCCACGGCTTATCACACCTGCCTGTACCTGTGGGCACGCGAGGTCGAACGTGCCCGGCAAGCTGGCCAAACTGGCGAGGTGAGCGCGCCCTCACCGCTTGCCGCAGTTCTACAGTGAGCATTATTTTGGGCTGTGAGGTGAATCAGTTACGGAGGTGCGGATGCCTGAGATACGCCATGAAACCCTGACCTGGAATGACGTCGACAAGCTGATCGATCACCTGCTGCCCCAATTTCAGGGTGACTTCGAGACGATGGTTATCATCACGCGGGGTGGGATCATCCCCGGTGGGATGCTGGCTGAAGCGACCGGTATCCCAACCATACTCACGGCAGCAGTGGACTTCCCTGGGGAAGTCGAACGCCAGAAAACCGGACTATTTGCCTGGCCGCGATTTATCGAGTTCCCCAATGATGAGCTGCTACGTGGCAAGCGTTGCCTGGTGGTGGATGATGTGTGGGGTTCGGGTCGAACCATCACGGCAGTGAAGAACCGCATCGCAGCGGCAGGCGGAATTCCATTCACATGCGTGCTGCACTTCAACCCCCACCGGACCCTATTTGGCAACCTGTGCCCCGATTACTACGCCGCCATCACGGATGCGCATATTGTTTACCCGTGGGAGATCGGCCGGGGTGGGGACAAAGTGCGGCTAGGGTAATTTATCACAGATTGTTAAAAAATATATATTTTGTAGATTCACTCAATGTTTAAATTTCTCCCCTGCGCCCCCACTTTCATCCGAATGTCGCTCCTAATTCCTTGGGGGCAATCGTGCGCGCATACAAAGCATCAGTAACATATCGCATCAATAGCATGCGTGGTTTCTCTGATCCGCCCGTTTGGCAGCGTAATTACTACGAGCACATCATACGCAATGAAAAGGATTATGAGACTATCCATAATTATATTGAGACCAATCCTGTGACCTGGAAAGAAGATCAGATTGATCCATATCCAACTTCTAAATAAAACCAATAAGAGATTAAAATGCCATCCATCAATTGTTCTCTATGTCCATCCTGTCAACCCGGGTTGATTCAAGGGACATGATCATCCTTATGGATGCAGGATAGCATGCCCCTACAGAAACCTAATCATCATAAATGGGACGATAACCTACCACTTAATTTATAAATACTCGAAGATTTACTGTGCCCTTATCGCTAAATTTCTGCTCCACTCTCCCGTTTCTCGTTCGGGTCCAGGAGGATGACCAACCCCAAGGTGCCCATATCCGAAAACAGCATGGGAGCCAGGAAGGGGGCACCACGTAAGAACCGCTCGACCACGATGGCATTTTCCAGCGCTAGGTTGCGCAGGATGTGCAAGCCCACCCCCAAAATACCCACCAGCACCAGCAAAAGCATGGCTACAACATAGGTCAACAGATCACTCCGACGCGGCGAATTAATCGTCCCGAGCGCCAAAGCCACCACGGTGCCAAATACACCGATCCCAGTGGGCAGCCACAGCCACGGGTTCTCAAAATTGGTTCGGGCGTGGTCCAACACGCTGCTGATCACGGTTGCCAATGTGCCCAGCCCGACCATGAAA
>CAZXPK010000121.1:9476-10906 GCA_964642565.1 uncultured Anaerolineaceae bacterium | reverse complement strand
CCACTTTGTCAATAAATTCATCCATAGCTTATTTCCCACACCAAGTATTTGATCATTCGTCTTATGGATTATCCATCCAATGCTTCTAATTATCACCTTGAGATCCACAAACCACAATCCCGCTCGGATTTTGACCTGCGTTAAGCGCCAGACCAAGGTAGGGGGAGGGGTCAAGAGTGTTCTCGATCTTCAACTCATTGCGGAAGCTGCCCTGACCATCATCCAAGACAATTGAAAAATGTAAATGGACCCCCACCGGATTATTCGGGTCACCAGAAAAATCCCCCTGATACCCCAAGAAAGTGCCTGCCTCCACGAATACTTCGCTTGTACCGGGTGGGAATTTTGGTGAGACATATGAGGTGCCGCTTTTATCTGCCATGTGAGTGTAATAAGACCATATTTGACGACCGGGGTTAAGTGGATCCACCGGGATACGAATGATGACTGTCGATTTCCATTCCGGCATACGGGAGATATAACCGTTATATGCTGCCAGCACCGGCGTTTTACCTGGCTCGTCTCCGCCGAAGATATCGATACCTTGATGCTGGTTCCCGGGACGGAATGAATCTCCCCAAATGAAACCCACATAACCACTCGTGGGCAGGATAAATGGCACCTGACTACAGCGCTCGCCAGCCTGAATTGCCCAATCTACATGCGCTGATGGATTATGCAACCATTCGCTTAGCTGCCTCATTCGCCCAACTCGCGTGCGAAGCCATGGGTAAGCGAAATAGGCTGCGACAAGGATAAACACCAATCCCAAGGCTAAAATCCAGCGCCACAGAGCCGGTCGTTTCTTTTTTATCATCGACCACCCAATGAGTTGTATCTTCCCACAGTTAAATCTAACCAGTAACCTACACTATCTCAGGATACTACTATCTATTGCGGAGTAAATCTAACTTCGTCGTTTACTTACTTTGAATTATAAAGTATATATAATATACATATCGATTCGCATACGCGAAAACGTTCGCAGATCTTGAAGGATATCCCATGAATAAGACTCTCTTGGAATTCCCAAACCAGTTCGAAAGTGAACGGTTAACCATGCGTTGCTACCGTACCGGGGATGGAAAATGGTATTATGTCATGAGCTTGAGGAACCGAAAGCACCTCATGAGATACGAATCAGAAAACATCGCCACAAACATAGCCAGCGAAGAAGCC
Source organism: uncultured Anaerolineaceae bacterium (assembly GCA_964642565.1). Lineage (GTDB taxonomy): Bacteria > Chloroflexota > Anaerolineae > Anaerolineales > UBA4823 > FEB-25. Next base: position 9,727 of record CAZXPK010000121.1, on the reverse strand, counting down.
GCCGAAGTGTTGGTCCAGGAGCTTGCCAAAGAATGGACGAAGCGAACTTGTTTCTTTATTGGCGCCTTCGATAAAAAGACGGGGGAATTCGTCGCCCAGGTCTATGTCGGACCTTTGGATTGGAATCTGTCTGAATTTCAAATCGGTTACTTTGCGGATGTGGATCATGAAGGACAGGGGTATGTAACTGAAGCAGTAAAGGCTACACTATCGGTCATTTTTAATCAGTTGAACGCCCACCGTGTGCGTTT
>CAZXPK010000121.1:0-9376 GCA_964642565.1 uncultured Anaerolineaceae bacterium | reverse complement strand
ATCTTGGAGGCTGGTTCCGCTGGAAAGGTCCACACACTCTTAGTGAATTCGAGGAATTCTTCACTTAAAATTGTGCTTTCCCTTTGCAATGGGTTCTGTCGTTTGAAAGCACCCTTTGAGAAGACTAAGATATATTCATGCACATCGCGCAAAGTGGGGTTGGTAGCAGACTTCCAGCTACCCCAAGCTGTGGAACGGCTGGCGCTGGCGGCTTTGTTCCAGATGACCTCACCGCGCATTAAATACCCCAGACGGAGCATGCTTTCTGTGATCCACGCATGCAGAGGGATATAAGGTCTGCGTCCTAGATTGGCTACATTGATGCAAGCCCGCCCACCAGGCACCAAGACCCTGAACACCTCTACCCAAACCATTTCTAGAAATGCAAGATATTCCTGCAAAGTCAAATCAGCATCATACTGCTTGCCGACATTATAAGGTGGGGAGGTCACCATCAAATGGATACTGTTATCAGGCAGCTCAGCCATTTTCTCGGAAGAGCTGCAATAGATTTGGTCCAGGTATTCTACTGGGATAGGATTATCGACAAATTCAGTGACCTGCTCATGAGGTTGGTTGTCATACAAACGTCCAGCATAAAAGGGCGCGGAGTCGTGACTTTCGCGCCCAGGTGACCCAAAATTACTGGTGGCGGTTTTCCGTTGTTTTTGGCCCATGTACTATTCAAGCAAATCCAATACTCTTGCCCCGGTCACGCGAAGGATATCCTGTGGCTTGAGACGTACCAGTGCATTCTCTGCTCCGCCCCCGGCATAGGCTTCTGGTACATCAAGCACTTTCCTGTCGATCAATGTGTCCAATGGCTGGCGATGACCAAAAGGAGGCATCGCCCCAACTTCATAACCGCTAATTTCGAGCACCATCTCGGGGGCGGCGAGCTTAACTTTCTTTTTGCCTACTCCGTATAGATCCGCGATGGCGCGCCGCCCGATGGTAGATAATCCACAGGCAATCACTAATACGGGTTGCCCGTCAACCATAAACAGGATGGACTTGATGATTTGCTCCAGTTTGACGTTCACTGCCTGAGCTGCGGTTTCCACTGTGGGGGTGGGTACGTCCAGGTGCAGGATTTCACCCAGAATGTTGTGAGATTGCATATATTCACTTAATTCTTGCACGCTCAGCCTATCTGTTTGCATCTTGACCTAAAGTCCTGTATTTTCGGATATTTTCCAGCTCATCCTCACTGTGATCGGCGATGAGCAGTCGCACCCTTCCGCCGGTCATTTCCTGCAGGAGTCTGCCGGCTTCCTTTCCAGATGCTGAAGCCAATCCAAATTGCAGAGATTTATAGGAATTAAAAAACAATTCATGAATCAGCGAACATTGCAATTCACCGTATAATACCTGACCGATGCGACTGGTAGCTTCGCGCTGCAAACCAGGAATATTTTCAGCCGCATGCAAAAAGCGTGGCCAGGTAACGTGGAAATCAGGGGTGGTGGTTGATTCGACCAATATGATCAATTTATGCATGCATCCATTATACCCTTGGCAGGAGAGGTATAAAAATATAAGAAATCACTCTTCTTGCGGTCTTTCGTGGTATGATTCCAAAAGGATGGAGCCAGTAAATGGATGACAAGATCACAATAATTGAAGGACCACCCCCGAACTTTGAGGATGTTCATGATGGTTGGCCTTTGGGGTTGAATGAAAGCCCAACCTTGCATAAACTAGCCTTAACCCGTTTGCGTACATTTAATGGCCCATCATTAGTGGAAAGGTGCTATCGCGCCTGGCATAAACAACAGACAATTCAACTCGAATTCCGTGCGGCTGATGGACTGATACACAAGACACCGATTGTGGCATCCCGTACGATGGAAATGGAAGACGGACAGCTTATCTTCCTGTGGGTGCGCCTGACAGAGCAGGAAGCGCTGTTGGAATTAGGCGCAGACGATGACCAACTAGACAACGAGGAAGATGATCAAGAACCGCCAGTTTAAATCTTATCAATAATCGCTAAGAACAGGCAGGTCGTTGAACCCGCCTGTTCTTTGTTTTAAGGATTAGAATAAACCTGAGAGGAAACATGATGGCAGAAACAATCCTTACTGAATTCGAAGATGGAATTTTTACAATCACATTAGATCGTCCAAAGGTCAATGCCCTGAGCCTGGAGATGGTTAAGTCGTTTCAGGGAGCCTTCAAGGCAGCGGCTCAACAGAGACTGGCGCGAATTGTGCTGCTCAGAGGGTCAGGAGAAGTCTTCAGCGCTGGACAGGATGTATATGAAATTTTGAATGCTGAGGGAGAGTCATATCGCAAGCACATGTTGGAGACTTATAATCCACTGGTAGTACAAATCCGCCAGTTGGACATACCTGTGCTGGCTGAAATTCAAGGAACAGTGGCTGGTGCTGCGTTGGGTTTGGCTTTGGCTTGTGATCTGCGCATTGCCAGTGAGGAGGCTCGTTTTGTGGTAGGGTTCCTCGGCATTGGGTTGGCGCCTGATTCGGCTGTCTCGCTGTTCCTGCCTGCATTGATCGGCTTGGGGCGGGCTACCGAGATGGCATTCACGAACGAACCACTTACGGCACAGCAAGCGTTGAGCTGGGGGCTGGTCAATCGGGTGGTTCAGCTTCGTACTTTGAAAACAAGCGCCCTTGAAATGGCCAGGTCTTTAGCGAAGGGACCCATCCATGCTATGGGATTAGCCAAGCGAGATTTTAACAAAGCCATTTACCCCCACCTTGAGCAGGTTTTAGACTATGAAGCGCACATTCAAGAGATTGCTCGGCTAGGAGCGGAACATAAGGAGGGAGTGAAGGCTTTTGTGGATAAAAGTACCCCCGATTGGGAAAATTGTTAACCCCTACGCATGAACATCACCACGATGGTGAGGAAGAAAAACAAAGCACCCACTGCGGTGCCTGCTACAATGGCTTCCCGGTTACCACGTCCGTCCGTCAGGGTATAAGGTGGGACTAACCCCTGCTTTTGCAGTAAAGGACCACCAAACCAGGCAAACAATGTCCCACCTATCAGACCGCCGACATGCCCCCAATTATCTATCCCCGGTGTTAGACCAATAATTAGATTAACTACTGCAATGATGACCACTTGAGATAATGCCCGCCGGACGATATTTCCAAATATTTCCCGGTTCTGATAGATGAGCACGCCTTCTGCACCTAACAAGCCAAAAATCGCAGTGGATGACCCGAGCGATTGGTATTGAGAAAACATAAATGAGATCACATTCCCGGCAAAGCCACTTAAAATAAATAACCCCAGGTAGCGCCAACGACCATAGAACCTTTCAAGAGTCGGGCCGATATAAAACAAGGCGTACATATTGAAACCAATATGGAGGATTGAGCCATGCAAGAAGATAGGAGTAAATAACCGCCAGACCTGCCCTTGCATGATCAAATTATTATCTTTGACGCCTAAAGCTACCGGGATGTCAACTTTTAAAAAATAGCTAGTGCCCGCTTGAAGCAGATAAACCACCACGCAGATTCCGATCAGGACGTAAGTCACATAGGGACGGTAAATGGGTCGCACGAACGGCTGTCCCACGGGCATTGCAGTTGAAGGAGGGACATCCTGTGGGGTTGGATGATCCTGGTTCATAACGTGACCTTCCGTTGCTTTACCCGATGATGCTCTGCGTCAATGATCGAAACGATGGTATCAACCGTCTCGTCAAGGTGAAACTCACGGTTAACGACCACATACTCGAATGTATCAATCTGGGTCATTTCCTGCCGTGCGGTGGCGATACGCAGCTTGAGCCCTTCAGGGCTCTCGGTCTTGCGCTCCTGAAGGCGGCTGATCATATCTTCTTCACAGACGGTCAGGAAAATCATCAGGGCGTCGGGGCAGAGCCTATGGATCGTGGCAGCGCCCTGTACATCCAGGCGCATGACCACATCCTTGCCGCTCGCCAATGCATCCTTTACCTGCGCTTTTGGGATGCCCTTATAATCGTTATAGACGATTGCATACTCCAATAACTCGCCTTTTTCGATCATCTCGGCAAACTCGTCGTGGGAATAGAAAAAATAATCTTTTCCATGAACTTCGTTTGGGCGTGGTGGACGTGTGGCGGCGGTTACAACAAAGTGGAAGGGGAGATTTCTTTCTTTCATCCTTTGGATGACAGTATCCTTACCTACTCCTGAAGGACCGGAGATTACGATCAGTAGTGGTTCTGGTTGGGGCAGGGTAAATTCGAAATCGCTCATAGAAATCTCCACAGACAAGCATTATAATTCAGCCTTGCTAAGGCTGCGAGCATAAACTCATCGGCATTTTGTGGATGGAGATCAATTATGCCAGTTTACCAGTATCGATGCATGAATTGTAAAAAACGTTTTGAAGTATTCTTATCTTACAAGGAATATGGTGAAAAAAGCGTTCATTGTCCTCATTGTATGAGTGACCAGGTTCAAAGACGGATCGGGCGCATCCGGATTGCCAAATCGGAAGAAAGCCGGCTGGATGCCCTCACTGATCCATCTGGCCTGGAAGGTCTTGAAAATGACCCGCGCGCCTTGGGGCAAATGATGCGTAAAATGGGCAATGAAATGGGCGAAGAAGTAGGCCCAGAATTTGATGAGGTAGTTGACCGCCTGGAGGCTGGGCAAAGCCCGGAAGATATTGAAAAAGCAATTCCTGATTTGGAGGGGGGAGCAGGTGGGTTAGGTGAGGACGCGGATTTCTGAGCCACCTCACCTTACTTGGTAACATTTAACCTTTCGGATACCACCCGACGCATCTCTTCCTGAACCTTAACAGGCGATTGCGAAGCATCGATCACAACCCAGCGCTCTGGTTCAGCTTGAACAAGATTGAAATAGCCTCTCCGCACTCGCTGGTGGAAATCCAGATCATAAGCATCCAGACGGTTCCATTCACCCTTCAGCTCCTTGCGACGTAATCCGGTTTCCACGTCGACATCCAATAATATTGTCAGATCGGGTTTCAACCCTCCGGTCGCAAAAGTCACCAGCACCTTCAATGACTCGATATCAATTTGATGACCATAGCCTTGATAGGCCAAAGTCGAGTCAGAATAACGGTCACTGAGCACAACTCCACCTTTATCCAGGTGAGGTCGGATGACTTGCTCCACAAGCTGAGCGCGTGATGCTTGAAAAAGAAGGATCTCAGTACGTGGATTCATTTCCTTGTTTTCAAGATTATGCAAGACCGTCCGTATTTGCTCGCTGATCGATGTACCACCAGGCTCGCGGGTGGTTAAGATATCAAAACCGCGTTGGTAGATATATTCCGCCAGCTTGGGTAGCTGGGAGGTCTTGCCACTGCCTTCAGGGCCTTCGAGGGTAATGAACATTTAGGTCAATCTCTGAAAATCCGCACCCGCCGGTACGGCTCTTTCCCGTAGGAATGTGAGGTCAGATTCGCCTGACGTGCCATTTGGTGCTGCAAACGGCGAATATACGCCGTGGCAGGGGGTAACTCAACATAGCGTTCCCCATTCAATACGGCGTCAATGGCTGCCTGGGTATTTTGCATGGCAGGCTCCATACCGCGCTCTTCAGGTATCGATGTGGAAAGATTGTATAAATCACTCAGAAAGTGTTGCATCTGGTTGACAGTATTTGCCCGCAAAACGTAGATCGGCATTCCCCGATTTTCCGCTTCGATTACAGGGTGCTGGCGGCTGCGATAGTATGATCGCAATGTGACTAGGACTTGCGCCTCCCCCATCTCGTTTACAACGACTGCAGGAACACCCAGATACTTGGCAGCCTGGATTAACCGATTACGGGCTACGCCATACGGATAAATCCGTACTGGCTGGAGGGTGGAGAGAGATTGCTTGGTGCCCTCATCATCCTGGGTAATCGGCTGCTCACTCATGCTCACCCGACTTTCGGTGGTCGAAAGGCTGCGGTCTTTGCCAAACTCCATAGGTTGGCGGCTAAACCCCTGGGCACCAAGTCCACGTTTGGCAGGTGGAGTGGAATGCTCAATGTGGATCTCCCCACTTTCATCACGATAACGCAATTCGGGTGGGGTAGGATATCCACGCAATAAGGCATCTACTGAATTACCAACATCCAGGTGTACTGCCAGGCGGTCGCGGGTTTGTATCTCGATGAGCATATCGAAAGTGGGTGGGGAGCGCCGCTCGAGCACTGTCTTCTGAGTACCACGTCGATGGGCTTCCTCATCAGAAAGCGTAACTGATTCGATCCCACCCACCAGATCCGACAAAGTGGGGTTGAGCAGAAGATTTTCCAGAGTGTTCCCGTGGGCTGTGCCTATTAACTGTACACCTCGTTCAGCAATGGTGCGCGCAGCAGCAGCCTCCAATTCGCGACCAATCTCATCGATCACGATCACCTCTGGATTATGGTTTTCCACCGCCTCAATCATCACTTCGTGCTGTAGCGAAGGTGTGGAGACCTGCATACGGCGAGCACGACCTACTGCGGGGTGGGGAACATCACCATCGCCTCCAATTTCATTTGAAGTATCGACAATGACCACGCGTTTTTTCTCAGCCAGAAGGCGTGCGGCTTCACGCAGCATGGTCGTTTTACCAATCCCCGGACGACCCAGCAACAATAAACTCTTGCCACTTTCGATCAAATCCTGAATGATATCAGTTGTGCCATAGACGGCGCGACCCACCCTGCAGGTTAATCCGACAATATCACCACGGCGGTTACGTATGGCAGCAATACGGTGTAATGTCCGTTCCATTCCGGCACGATTATCCGTATCAAATGCACTAATCCGCCCAACCACATATTCGATGTCGGTGTGAGTGACTTCAACCTGGCTAAGAGGTTCTTCCCGGTCGACATAACGCGCCGTTGGAACTCTCCCGAGGTCGAGAATCACTTCCAGCAGATCATCTGAGCGATTAATGACAGTCAATTGCTGTGCCACCGGTGGTGGCAGCACGTTCAGTAACACATCCAAGTTATCAGTAATACGTTTTCTTGTCATATACATCCTAAAGAAATCCCTGCTATGGACCTCTATTAAACCTTTGGTATAGAATTCGTCCCTGGCTGCTTTTCCATCTCAGATAATTCCAAGAAGCGGGATTCTTTGATTCGAGCGATAGGGGCAGTGGGTTCAGCACGGGTACCATTTATCGCAGGCAACGGGTAAGCTTGAGTCACACGGCGTGAAACGGTCAGATGGCGAACCATCACAGCTTGATGGGGTCCCGGCCGAGCACCCATCGCTTCTATGGCTTTCTCCAACCAAGATTGGTAAGACCGTATACAGATATACAACGGTCGCTCGCGCTTTCCGGGCAAATCTTGCAGTAAATGCACCAGGTGGCGATCGAAACCCTCCGCATCTGGATGGACAAAAGGCTGCACCCAGATGCCACTCCGCCCATACTTCAACTCAACGAAGGCGCGCAGGTCACCATTCTGGTAATATACAACCTCTTTTAAATCCTTTTTGGGCAGAGGCTCCACCTGTTGAACTAACCCAGGCACCACATTGCAATACAGTGAGCGTACCCCAATTGCATCTCTGGACCTGCTGGCTCTCCAGGTAACCGGTTCTGCTTCCCCTATCGGCTGACCATCCAATCGCCAGATACGCTGACGTGCATAAATTGCAAACCCAACCCGATGTAATAATTGAAAGACTTGATTGCTCTCGTCCACATCTGCCAGGATATGAAAAGCACCCTGGCTTCCTATTTGAACAGCCAGGTAATCTGACAACGCAGATAGCTCGGGTTGTTCCAGGGCATCCTCAGGTGCCAGGAAAGAAAGCCGGGCGTAGGTGGCTCCCATCAAATATATTACCTGCCCAATTAGTGGTTTCCCTGCTTGTGAGGTGTTATCACATCGATATGTAAAAATCCGTGTTGACGGTCCAAGGAAGGTTATCAGGGCTCCCATGGGAATCATCATTGGTCCATGGATTAATACACGCGTACTATCCAGGAATAGGCCACGATTTCGGTACCTGTTAAGGAGGGGTAAATCACGCCATCCAAAAGGGCGAATGTTCATTCTATCAACTGCAAGAAGTAGCGGTGAAATCGATCATCTTTGGTCAGCTCTGGGTGAAAAGCGGTTGCCAATAACCGTCCTTGCTGAGCTGCCACGATTCGTCCATCCGTAAGTTTTGACAATATACAAGCCTCGGCCTGTACAGACTCGATCAAAGGAGCGCGGATAAAAACCGCATGGAATGGTCTCCCAATGGGGTCAATTTCCTGCAGAGCTGGGACATCCAAATCCACCTCAAAACTATTCACCTGCCGACCAAAAGCATTACGTTCCACAGTAATGTCCATCAATTGGAGTAAAGGCTGGTTACGGTGAGCATCTTTGGACATGAAAATCGCCCCCGCACACGTCCCCCAAATGGCTTTATCTTGACCGAACTCATGCAGGGGTTCCATTAAACCGTAACTCACAGCAAGCTTGGCTATCGTGGTTGATTCTCCACCCGGTATGATCAAACCACTCAATCCTTCCAACTGCTCTGGCAGGCGTACTTCGACTATTGTGACACCCAGACGCCTGAGCATCACACTATGTTCGGCAAAATCGCCTTGTAAAGCTAAAATACCAACACGCATTTACCAACCGCGCCCAGCCAGCCGCTCCACCTCAGGCATTGTGGAAACATTGCGTCCCACCATGGGTTCACCAAGATTACGACTCACCTCTGCCAGGATATACGGGTCGTTATAATGAGTGACTGCCTTGACAATCGCAGCAGCGCGCTTGGCTGGATCGCTAGATTTGAAGATACCCGACCCAACGAATACCCCATCCACGCCCAGCTGCATCATCAAAGCGGCATCTGCAGGGGTTGCTACGCCACCCGCGGCAAAATTCACCACCGGAAGCCGACCCTCCTGGTGCGTCTCCGCAACCAAGTGATAGGGTGCGCCAATCTCTTTCGAGAACGCCATTAGCTCTTCATTCGGGAGATTTTGTAAATGACGGATCTCTCCTATCACCGTACGTGCGTGTCTGACAGCCTCAACGATATCCCCCGTACCCGCTTCACCTTTGGTGCGGATCATAGCAGCGCCTTCCCCGATCCGGCGTAGAGCTTCCCCCAAATTTCGGCAACCACACACAAATGGGACCTTGAAATCATGTTTATAAATGTGATTTTCCTCGTCTGCGGGGGTCAAAACCTCTGATTCGTCAATGTAATCAACGCCAATGGCCTCCAAAATTTGAGCTTCAACGAAATGACCAATACGACATTTTGCCATAACCGGGATTGATACAGCATCCATGATCTGAAGGATCAGCTCTGGATCGCTCATTCGAGCTACACCACCCTGGGCGCGGATATCTGCCGGAACCCGTTCCAGTGCCATCACAGCCACTGCGCCTGCGTCCTCCGCAATCTTGGCGTGCTC
>CAZXPK010000120.1:0-11036 GCA_964642565.1 uncultured Anaerolineaceae bacterium | reverse complement strand
AGGGCTAACGAGGTTGGGTTTGATGTTGGCTATCAAAAAAATTACTTTCCGAGATTTCGAATATTCACCGCAGTATTTTTTGATAAATTCTAAGTAATTGGGTAGGTTAATGAAGAATCGCAAACTATCATTACAAGTTTTGTTCGATTGGCTTGTGATATTTTTTATTTTTTTGATTGGCTTTTGGTTGATCATTATTAGACCTCTTGGCCCCAATTTATCTCGTCTACCAGGTGATCTTGGAGATACGAGGTTCAATAACTATATTCTGGAACACGATTTTAGATGGATTACTGGACAAGATTCCAGTTTGTGGAATCTTCCTGCATTTTACCTCTATCCTCAAACCCTAACATTTAGCGATAATCATTTGGGATCTATGCTTTTTTACGCTTCATTTCGATGGTTTGGTTTAGATCGCGAATCTGCTATGCAAGGATGGTATCTATTAAGTTACATATTAAATTTTGGCGCTGCTGCATATGTTTTAATGAAAATCAAGCTTAAGCCAATGGCTATTGGTTTAGGCGCTTTTTTCTTTACCTATGGATTTCCTGTCCTTGCACAAGAAGGACATGAGCAATTAGCTTATCGTTTTTGCATACCATTTGCTTGTTACGCGCTTTGGCAATTTTCCCAAAAGGTTCAATTTAAGAATATTGTCCTCACCATGTTCTGGCTTGTGTGGCAATTTTACCTAAGTATCTATCTGGGTTTCTTTTTAGCTCTGTTCTTACTTGTTTTGGCGGTTGGTTTGCCCTTTACTCAAAATACATCATTATTAGATATTTTGAAATATTGGCCAGGTATGATTAAACAAGCCTGGAAAAACTCTAAAATTACAGCTAATGTTATCTATTTGTTATTAATATCTATGCTCACATTAGCTTTATTTTTTCTCTTCAAGCCTTACGTATTAGCTTCAAAAACATATGGCTTCTCCCGCTCATGGCAAGAAGTTTCAACTATGCTTCCCAGGATTCAAAGTTATCTCATTGCTGATAATTCTAAATTATGGCAACCTTTTGCGTACCTTTCTGCTCAAGTTACAGCTATGAGATGGGAGCATCAAATGTTTATTGGAGTAGCACCGGTTTTATTATTGATCTTGGGACTAGTCTGGCATTTTAAATCACCTAATCGGAAAATAGCTTTTCTCTTTTTCGGTGCAGCTGGCTTTCTTGTTCTACTAACATTAGATATCGGCGGTTTTTCCCTTTATAAAATTCTTTGGTATTTACCGGGTGTCAATAGTGTCCGAGCAGTTACTCGCATCATTCTATTGCTAATGTGGCCCGTCGCCTTGTTCATTTCTATTGTAGTTGATGCTTTGTTGAAAGTATCAAATAGAACTTTTAATTATTCTGTAATGGCCTTAATAATATTGGGATTAATGATTACCGAATCTGTTTTTATTAACCACTATACTTATTTAAAGACAGATTCCTATTCTCGTCTCCAAACTCTTCGTAAGGAAATCCCCGCAAACATACCAGAAGACCCTGTATTGTTTGTTTGGAATCCTGACGATACTCCTTGGTTTATTACTGAACTAGATGCGATGCTACTTTCCCAGGATTTAGGCTGGCCAGTGATGAATGGTTATTCAGGGAATGTGCCAGAAGGTTATGGACAAACAAAGAGTTGTGAACAGGCGGTTGTCAGAATTATTAGATATATGAATTTCGATAAAATACAAGATCCGTCATTCTATAAAAATCTCATTTCTCGGGTTGTTTCAGTTGGTCCAGAAGAATGTCAATGGCCTAAAGAAGTACCAGTGCTCTCCCTTACGAATTTCTCCGGCCCTTTTTCTCAGGAGTTGTTCTCAGGAATTTCAATAAAAATTCTTTCCCTGACTAAGCAAGAAAATAATCTATATATTCAAATCGATGTTGAAAACCATTCATCCCAAACTCTTCCTGCTGAATCAGCTACAGGAAATCCTTTCCGAATATCCTGGCGGATGATAGATGCGATACAAGGTAACCCAATGTCTGGATTCGATCCCAGAATAGACCTGTTTTCAGACATTCCAGCAGGCGGACATTCTTTAATGACGATTATCGCTACCCCACCCACCGGAAAAGGCGAATATAGGGTTGAGGTTTCCGCTGTTCAGGAAGGCATTGTTTGGTTCCACGATCGAGGTATGCTTCCAGCAAGATCGATCCAGACAATTAATGTTGATAATTCAGGTCAATGGACCATTTCAAATTGAGGCACCATAATATTTATATTAAACCTCACTTTACGCAATTAATATTGCTCATTTATTGATTGACAAGCAGATAAGCCATAATAACCATTAGGTACTCTCTTTCCAGGTTAGTACTTTAATCAATTTCATAAGATTAATTAGTTCATCAAAAGTTAGTGATATGGTCTTATGTATAGCTTCCACAATTGAGGCGGGTGATTCCAACGAGAAATATGGAACCAAATCACTAACGATTTTATGAAATACAGGAATATCGCTTTAGATTACTAATACATTTCTCACTATTGCCTCAACAATGGGAAGATCAAATCCTTCAGCAAACCTATATGACTGGGTACTTCTTCTCAGCCCATTATTCTGCTTTTAAAGTTTCTGGAGATTTGAAAGTTAGCCAAATTTTTCTTCAACTAGTTGCACCGAGGCGTCCATTATTATCGGTATATGCCCTATAGTGAAAACTCTAAATTCAACTCCAAATTCCACCTTTTCTAAAGAGAATTTGATTTCATGCTTTGTAAATTTGACATTGGTTATTTCGGATTGAATGGTTTCCCTGAACTCCATTCCCTTATTTGATAAAAATAAACTAGATTTATCAACAAGATCTATGACCGGTATTTCTTTTTCTGCAATAATTTTGTTAGCTGTTATCGATGTTACATCTATTTTGATAGCAGGTAAATAATTCAATTGTTGATCTGGCTTTCCTACCTTGGGATAGCTGATATTAAACTGGGCAATATAGTTACCAGGTCTTAGGGGTATATAAGGACCAAACCGAATGTAACCTGGTTGATGAGGCGCTCCTACAATAATTTTGGATTGACCGTACTGCTGAAATTTACCTACAACCGTAAAAACACGGTGTAATGAACGCGCAAAATCTTGATTAAAAATTGAATTGGAAAGAGACAACAGTCGATTCATATTGGGAATATGTAGCGGATTTTTTCTTGCTTCAACCCACCAAATAAAACTCCCTTCAGGGTGATCGTGAGCTTGTATTACCCTATAATCATTTTCTATGTCAATATTTTCGAGATCTGGTAATAAAGGCATAAATGACCCTTTGCTGCTGTCATAACATAACCAAATGCCTTTAATAAGAATATCCGAAAACCCCGCTAATGTAACTAATTCAATAATCTCATTGGTTAATAATTCCATTGTATGTTCTGGATGATACCAATTAATTGCTTGCGTTATAAAACGATTAGGGCTATCCAGCACAAACAAACCAGCGGGCTTAAGAACTCGGTAAGCCTCACATAAAAAACCTGCAAACTCATCGGGCCAAAGGTGTTCAACGGTTTGCCCTGCAAATACCAGGTCTACCTCGTTGTTGGCTACTGATTTCATATTGGATAAATTATCAGGCAGCCAAATTACTTCATTAGGTAAATCATCTGGTTTAGCGAGATATGCTTCAATCCCAAAATGCCTAGTTATTCCTGGATGACTTTGATTAATCCAGTCAAAATACTTACGCCCTGCGCAACCCGCGCTTAAAATTACTTTAGCGTCTGTGGGAATTTTTCTAAGTTCTTGAGTTCGTAAGGCATGAAGAAATTCATTAAAATCAATAAATCCCATAGATAATAACCTTCGTAGGAAAACGCCTATCAAAATCAAACAGGCGGTTTAGGTGGTTGTCCATATATTATTGATAATAACCATTTTGTACTTTCTTTCCAGGTTAGAACATTAATCGATTTCACAAGATTAAGACGTTCTTCTTTTGTAAGTTCTACTGTCTTATGTATCGCTTCTATAATTGATTTAGGTGATTCCAACGAGAAATATGGAACCATTTCACCAGCGATTTCATGAAAAACAGGAATATCATTTATGATAACTAATACATTTTTCGCAGCTGCTTCAACAATGGGAAGCCCAAATCCTTCTGTAATGGAAGCCATAATCAAAGCGGTCGTCGATTTGTATAAAATATCTAATTCTGCATCCGAAGGGTTATCTACAAAGAATAACCGTTTCCCTAATTCAGGATGGTTCAAGAGTCGCTTATGGATTATTTCCATATTCCACCCTATCTGTCCAGCAAAACATAGCCGGTAATTATTTCCCTCTGACCACAAAGCTTCAAATACATTTAATATAAAAACATGGCTTTTACGTGGTTCAATTGTTCCCACCATTAAGAAAAGTGGTGTGGTGGAATCATTTATTATCTTTATTACCTCTGTTCGAACATTAGACTCGATTTGTGAAACCTCGATGTCCGCGCCTAGGTGGAAATAAGTGATTTCTAATTTATGATCAATTGGTATCCGTTCTTCTTGAATATATAGCCCAAGATCCTCTTTCACAGCTCTAGAAATACAAACAACCAAATCGTTTTCAGTAACAACACGATACAACCACTCTTTGAAGTATTTTAAGACATTTTCTACACAAAATTCTGGATATCTTACCGGGATAAGATCATAGACCATAGACATGATCTTTCCGCCTTGCATGCGAATTTGTTGGAATAATGGAAGGAACTGGTCGTATAAATTCCATGACGTATCGAGCATAAAAAGAATATCGCCAGGTAGAATCTCAATCGGAGTTTCCTGACCCAGGCTATCCGTTGGTAAATTAAATAGTCTTTCAGAGAATCGTAACGATCGGAATAGGTTTCCATCGATGATTTTTACCAATTCAATAAAGATAGAAGGTTCAGAGTTGCTAAATAATTCACGGATGATGCTCTTGACAACTCTTTGAATTCCAGTTCGAAGATCAACATACGATATATTTGATACATCAATTAATATGCGGGGCTGACACCTAAGGTTGAGATTTAAGGCGGCAAAGTTAGCAGTTGCCTTAATTCCATCTTCTGGAATGTTATAACGGATCATTGATTCTACTAAGGGCAAGAATAACCGGGATTCGCTCGATTCTGCAGCACGGTGAATGATCTCTGTGTAATCTAATGCAATCTGTTCAGGATTATGTTTTTCTAAGATCTCTTCATATGCGCTGGAACCAATCTTCTTGCGTAGCCCTTGATCAGTAAATAAACTGATCATGGCTTGAGATAGATCTACTACATCAGGAATTTCAGGTATTTTAGCCACGATTTCGGAGCTGTAATCATTCAAACTTCCATGTGAATTCACAATAGTGGGTATACCATTCGCCAATGTATCTAAAACAGCTCGCGAAGTCTCTCCGCGAGAGTTTATTCTTAATTGGATTGCCACATCTGTTGCATTCAGGTAATGCTTGTATGTTTTATCATTAACAAAGCCAGTGATTTTAATACGGTTACGTAAACTCAATTCACCAATGACTTTTAATAATTCCCGTCCATAATCGCCTTCATCCAATTCTCCAACGAAGATTAAGACTACCTTATCATCATTAACAAAAGTGTTATTAAAAGCCTGAATAATAAGATGGCTTAATTTTATCGAATTGATAAAGCCGAAAGAGCAGAATAGGAATTCATCCTGACCAATTCCTAATTTTTCCCTTGAAACATTATTACGTTGATCATTCTTGTGATCAATTGGTAGCCGGACCTGTTTTATCAAATTGAGCTTTGGAGTCCAACCGTTTCCAAAATACTGATGAAGTAATTCATTTTGATATGCGGAATGGACTACGATTTCTTGCGCGTGTTTCAATACTTGCCAATTAAGAGGCCAGTTCCATAATGCATTAGTAAAACCATTTTGACTTAGGTCTATCATACTTCGCATGCTATGGTCTTTACTCAACTCACTTATAAAATCAGTCTTTTCAAAATCCACATGACTTGTTGAACACAAATGATAAATCAAGTGGCTTAAGAAAAACTCGTGTAATACTACGACGCCAGGAAATTCCTTCATCAACCTTATCATGTGCGCGTGATATTCGGAATTACCCATCTGGTATACCGCTGTGATGTAATCTTCCCGGCGATCTAGTAGTTCAGTCGAAGCGATGATATCGTATTTAGCCGGTAATTTATAATCGCTTATCTTATGATTAGCATCAACAAAGATATCAATATCAAAATATTTGTTTAGATAAGGTAAAAGATCGGCGGAGTAATTGGCAATACCGGATTTCTGAGGAGGTAAAGGTGACAAATAAGCAATGCGAGGTTTCTTATTACTAATGATAAATCGAGGTTTAGTGTGGTTATTCTTGTCTTTTTGAGTCGTATCGATTGCATTCCAAGCCTTTTTTGCTGATTTTTCCCAGCTGAATAATTTCACTCTTTTTAAACCATAAGCAGCCAGTTCTAGACGGAATTCATCATCGGTCAATGTTCGGTGTAGCGCTTCCATTATCGATGTTTCACTCATGGCGTCAAACATAGCATCTTCTCGCCCCATTACTTCTGGAATAGACGAGTTATTAGCAGCAATTACGGGAGCTCCGCAAGCCATAGCTTCCAAGATTGGTAATCCCAAACCTTCATAAAGGGAGGGAAAGATGAACAATTTGCACAAGTTGTATAACATCACAAGTTCTTCATCCGATAAATGCCCTGTAATGACAACTTCGTCGCCAGTTAATCCCAATGTTTTAAGTTTCGCTCTGAAGCGGGCTTCATCTCCGGCATGGGTGAATACAATTTGGTGTTTGCCCCGAATTTCTGGAGATAGTTTCATGAATGCATGAAGCATTCTCTCTAAATTTTTATGATATTCAACGTTGCCTGTATAAAAGATGTATGACTTAGTTATATTTAATCGGGAAAATAGGGCACTTTTTTGATCCTGTGGGTACTCCTTTTTTAGAAAAAATGAGTCTGCAGCTCCAGATAGATTAACAACTCTATTGGGATCAAAATTTAAGATTTCAATTGCATCTTGACGGGTTGATTCTGATATTGCGAGTAATAGGTCAAATTGCTTATACCCATTCAATCTTCGCATATAGCCTTCTTTAAAGAATGGATCGTGATCAAAGAATTGGCTTGAAAACCGATAGGGGATAAAATCGTATACGATTGCAACGCATAATGAGGTGGGGAAGCCATTGTGTGGTAGAGGCACTACACCCCTTTCACCCCATCCCTCAAATACGCTCGGATATAAAATTGCATCCGGTGAAACCATTTGATATGCGTGTCTAACAATGGTGGATGAAATTTCAAAAAATGGGTCTCGGTCTACTTCATTTGGATTAATCGGCTGATGAGAATATGGCAAGAATGATCCTGGGGGCAATAAGTGGGAAAATTCTCTGCGTAATTCTTCAAATGTGTCAGGATATAGTGAACTTGCCAAAATAATTAATTCATTTGAGTTGCGAACCTTTATCATTTCACGAACTAACGAACGCGTATATCGTCCAATTCCTCGGAATCGTGAACCGGTTTGGCAAGCAAACATATCGACTAATAATTTCATCCGCGATACTCCTTACCTTTAACGCTGCTTTGTAATTTCGTGATGGAATAAATTTAGGAAATGTAATTCTTCTTCTGAGTCACCCGATGTGTTAGTTATTGACTGTTGCGGTGGATTAATCGTTCTTTTAACCTTTGTCGATACTTTTCGCCATGTTCTTGGATAACGATGCTTGAATTTTTCAACTAGAACAGCAACCAGCGGAATATGCTGAACTGAATATATGGTTTGTCGAAGCAAACCTCGTATCCTGGTTTTTAATGCCAATAGGTTACGCAGCTGATACAGGTGTTCTCTTTGTACTCGTCCAAAACCAAAAATTGCGCGAAGAGGAGCAGTGATCCGATAAGATCGACTATTGTACACATGATGCAGTTCTTTTTGAATAGCCTCAAGATCAGATTGAGCTTGGGTTAATCGTGCGTGAACAAAATCTTGGTCAGCTTGAATCTTATCCGCCCTAATCTGTAGTCCGTCTCGTTCAGCTTGAACTTCATCCAATCTGGTTTGCAATCCGTCTCGTTCAGCTTGAACTTCATCCAATCTGGTTTGCAATCTATTTTGTTCTGTTCGAACCTCATTCAACATAGTCTGCAGCCCGTCTCGTTCTGTACGTGCATTTTCGATGTCAACTCTTAGGTTTTGTAAGTCGATATGGGCATTGTTTACATCAGTTTGCAGCCTGTCTCGTTCGGTACGAGCATTTTCGAGATCAACTCGAAGTCCCTGTAAATCAATACGGGCGCCGGATAAATCAGATTGCAGTCTGTCTCTCTCGGTTCCCAGGATATTTAGATCAGTTCGAATCCCGTTTACATCAGTTTGAAGGTCACCTAATGTTGTAGAAAAATGCTGGGTTGCTGCTTCTACCTGAGAGTCGTAGCGTTGCGCCAATGTCTCGAGGGTTATACCACTCTCCTTTCCGAATTCATTATCAAAGAGTGCTAGTATCTCCGGTTGTGCATTTTTTTGTGCAACAATAGCATAGTCCTGACTCACACCACGGAGAACGTTTAATAGATCTGTGGTTTTACTTGAGATAAGCTCTGGAGATTCTTGTAGGCGTAATATTTGGATCCGATGGAACCCAAAATATTCTGGTAAAAAAGACAACAATTCAGCAGGTATAGGATGTATATGTGTGGGATCAAGATAGAAGTTGGTAGTACCAACCACAATGTTCTCAGGATTGGGCGTTTCAAGAATCAGAAAACCTCCTGGTAGTAATACTCGATATGCCTCACTTATTATTTCCAGCAATAATTCAAATGGCAAATGTTCTGCAATTTGGAATCCAGATACAACCGAGATGGTTTCGGATTTCAATGTACGTAAATAGGCGATAGCATCTCCCTTAATCGCGTCGAGCCCTAACCCTTTACAATAATCGACCATGCTGTTATTTGTATCGATGCCTAAACTTTGCCACCCATTTTGATTAACCAATTCAAGCCATTCTCCACGTCCACACCCGAGGTCTACCACAAGATTATTGGAGAAGACAGCTTTTAATGGATTAATGATCGGTAAGTAGATCTTTAATCGCTCATTGATAAGCTCGCGACTTCCTCTAAACTTATCTTCCAGTCGAATATAAAATTCATCGTCCATAAATCATTCCTTTACCGTATAAATAAGTAAGGCTGGATCTGATGATTTTCCCCTACAAAGATTTGCTGTATTCATCTACGACGTTTACAGCCTGTCCGTCCATTTGGATGACGCCATGGTTCAACCATATCGCCCGCTGACATATCTCTTTAATTGCCATAGCGTTATGCGAAACAAAGATAATCGTTGCACCGCTACCAAGCAATTCCTTCATTTTAACTTGCGACTTATGCTGAAAGCCGGCGTCACCTACCGCCAGTACTTCATCTAACAGTAAAAGCTCGGGGGTAAGGTGAACTGCGACTGAAAAAGCCAACCGTACGTACATTCCGCTGGAGTAATATTTTACGGGAGTATCGATAAACTGTTCAATTTCTGAAAAAGCCACAATTTCATCAAACCTATTTTTTATCTCCTGATGTTTCATTCCTAAAAAGCTACCATTCAGGTAAATGTTATCTCTTCCTGTAAGCTCGGTGTTGAAACCCGTTCCAATCTCCAGCAGTGAATTTACTCGTTCAAATATGACTAATTTCCCGCGTGAAGGGCGGGTAATACGCGAGAGAATTTTTAGTAAAGTAGTTTTTCCGGCACCATTACGCCCAATGAGCCCAACAGATTCACCGTGGTCTATTTCAAAGGAGACATCGTTCAACGCCCAAAAAGTCTCACTCTCATCATGCGAGCCTGTTCCTTTTATTTTGTGGATTATCCGATTAATAGGGCTATTTAATATTTCTTTTAGTGAGCTGGCTGATCCTTCAAAATGGTGACGGATCCAATATTGTTTCCAAACATTTTCTGCTTTAACAGCTACTTGGGACATATCACATTACATCCGCAATTCGGTTTTCCATGGCACGAAAAGCAATCAACCCGGTCAGCAAGCAAAGGATTGCCACAATAGAAGAGAGGGCAAAAAAAGTGGCAGATGGAAGTGTGTTAGTAGATAAAAATACCCAGCGATACGCATCTATAAAACCTGTTAGAGGATTCAGGTAAAAGAAAATCTTGTATTGTTCCGGTACAATTGAGATAGGATACATGATCGGAGACATAAACATCCAAATCTGTAATATAAATCCCAGCAGGTTTTTGGTATCCCGGAATACAACCATTAATGCCCCGAATAACAATCCGACTCCCAGTGAGAAAATCAAAGTTAATAACACTAGGAACGGCAATAAGAGATATCGAGAGGTAATCAGAAAGTGGTTTGCCAGTAAAAATATCAGCAGGACCGAAAACGAAATCAGGAAATCGATTAACGCCCCAATGGCGGTGGATAACGGTAGGGCTAGCCGGGGGAAGTAAGCTTTGGAAATTAGGCCAATATTCCCAAGCAAACTAATTGCACTGCTATTCACAATCTGGAAAAATAACTGCCACGCCACAAATCCCGAAAGGTAAAATACAGGGTATGGAATCCCCTCAGTCGGTACCCGAATCAATATGCCGAGGATCACAAAAAAGATCAGCATTTGGATCAACGGTTGTACAACAATCCATAAAACACCAATAAATGTCTGTTGGAAACGCACCTTTAAATCTCGCTTCACCAGAAAATATAAGAGATCTTTGAATCCCCACACTTCTTTTAGGTCTGGCAACTCAATGTTTTTAGGAGGCGTGATAACAATAGGATTAATCATGTCACTCATAATAAAGATATAGAATAAATAGTAACTTATTGCTAATTAAATCACTTTCCTCGCTTCAGCAATTTCAAAATCAACCATTTCTTCAATCATACTGTAGAAGGTCTTTTCAGGCGTCCAATTCAACTTTTGCTGAGCTTTGGATGAATTACCCACCAGAGGTACATCTTCTGCAGGTCGGAAGAA
>CAZXPK010000119.1:0-11183 GCA_964642565.1 uncultured Anaerolineaceae bacterium | reverse complement strand
TTTGAGGAGGGTGCAATCTGGATAGAATCAATCCACTCGTTTTTGCAGTGGAATCTAAGTTAAAATATAAATAATAATTGCGATGAATGTTTTTGAATGGCATAGATAGCAATACATGTTTGAGCTCACCTACAATTTGGGAGCCTGAGGAGGAATCTATGGACTATAAAGATTTCCAAAACCGTGTCGATTATGGCACCCAAATGTTCGATTCTGGGAATATGCAAGCTGCGCTCGAGATTTTTACTGGCTTGGTTAGCAGTGATATATCTGATCTCGACAAATCATCCATGTGCCTTAATATTGCTGTAATCTACGACAAATTGGGAAATCTCCAGCAGTGCTTGGAATGGTACGCTAAGTCTATTCAATTTGAAAAACCACATTGCCGGTTCGAAGCCCAGGAATATTTGGCTAACTACCTAAAACAAATCAGCCGACCTCGCGAAAGCCTAAAAATCCTTGAGGCCATACTTGCCTCCACCCATCTGATTGAAAGTGACAAAGTTCGCATCCGTGAAAACATTGAAGGATTGAAGGTTGAGATCAACAAACCAGTTTACCGGCGTCCTGGTACACAAGAAAAAGGGTCAGCTTAATCTGAATAACTTTTGCCATGCCAGGATCAATCGCATCCTTGCGGGTGAACCGAAAATACCCCCATGCCTACTGTTCTGGAATCACTAAACTTATCTCTACACCAGGCGTTTACCGACAATAAAAAAGTTTATCTGTTGGGAGAGGACATACTTGACCCATATGGCGGTGCATTTAAGGTCTCGCGTGGCTTATCAACCAAGTTTCCTGACAGGGTATTAACCACTCCTATCTCAGAAGCAGGGTTCGTCGGCGTAGCAGCTGGGATGGCTTTGCGCGGTTTACGACCTGTAGTGGAGATCATGTTCGGCGACTTCACCAGCTTGATTGCTGACCAAATCATCAACCACATTGCCAAATTCCGCTGGATGTACAATCAACAGGTAACCCTTCCCCTGGTGATCCGCACTCCCATGGGTGGTCGGCGTGGGTACGGCCCTACTCACAGCCAGACGCTCGAAAAACTTTACCTGGGTGTGCCGGGGTTAAGGGTGGTTGCACCTGCAGCATTCAGCCGACTGGATGGATCAGGCAACCCAGGGGAATTGCTTTATCAATCGATCCTGAAGTGTGAAGAACCAACACTTTTCATTGAAAATAAGCTCCAATATTTACTTCCTATTCAAAGCCAGTTGGATTTGAAAGATTTTATCATTACACACGATCCAGCCATCAAGAGTTCAATCCCACCCACCTATACCCTCTCAATTCGAGGCGCCCCACCTGCCACACTTACCATTGGCGCTTATGGATATATGGCTGAGTTGGCCAGACAGGCTGTTATCCGTTTGGCTTACGAGCACGAGATATTTGTCGAGCTGGTAGTACCTACCCAGCTATCACCATTCTTGGTTGAGCCAATTATCTCTTCCGTTAGCCATACGGGTGCCCTCTTGACGGTTGAAGAAGGAACCTTCACCCTGGGTTGGGGAGCCGAGGTGCTTGCCAGGGTGGCTGAAGCGCTTGGCACTCACTCCGTGAGTTACCAACGGCTGGCAGCTAAAGAGGTACCCTTACCTGCTTCAGGACCCCTCGAAGCCGAAGCTTTACCAGGTGTTGTCCATATTATTCAGTCTGCTATCCAAATGAAACCATAATAGTATTACAGAGATGGATTGATAGTGAAAACCATAAGCAGTGATTTCAGCAAGTAGGAAGTTAGTGTTAAAATTCGAGAGAAATTTTTTATAGAAGTATGAGCGAACCTTCTCCTATCACTATCCCATTAATCAATCCCAACGAGCCTGGAGCTCTGTTAGCTGCTCTTCATGTTGTACCAGGGCGGCATGTGGTTATCGGTGAGAAGCTGTGCACCCTTGAAACCACCAAGTCTACGGTTGAGCTACGCGCAGATACCAGTGGTTATTTAGTCGGACTAGCTTTCAAGACCGGTCAGACCGTCCAGGGAGGGGATATTTTGGGTTACCTGGCTGATTCACCCGATTGGATCCCACCGGCACTTCCCATTATCCTACCAGAAGCACAGCTCTCTCACCCCGAAGGCTTGCGTATCAGCCAGGCCGCGCTTGCGCTTGCAAATCAGCGCAATTTGGATCTGACGCACTTCTCCAGTGATGTGTTTGTCACTGAGAAAATGGTCCAGGAAATGATTGATCTATCCATCCAGCCGGAAGCTAAACTACAAGCTCACCAATACAATTCGACTGCCATCATTATTTACGGGGGTGGCGGGCATGGGAAAGCCCTGATTGATTTGATTCGCTTAATCGCGTCATACTCCATCGCAGGAATTGTGGATGATGGTCTACCAGTTGGTTCACACATCATGGGGATACCCGTGTTGGGAGGGTCAAATATCCTGGAGAAGTTGATCAAACAAGGGGTGCATCTAGCAGCCAATGCTGTGGGTGGGATTGGGAATATCAACAGCCGGATTAAGGTTTTTAAACGCCTCTCACAAGCAGGTTTCACCTGCCCAACCCTGGTCCATCCAACCGCTCTCGTCGAACCAAGTGCCATCCTTTTTGAAGCCGTACAGGTGCTGCCGCATGCTTATGTGGGTAGTGAAGCTCATGTGGGGTTCGGTGGTATTGTTAACACGGGTGCCATCGTCTCGCATGATTGCAAGCTGGGCGATTATGCCAACCTTTCACCAGGTGCAATCCTGGCGGGAGAGGTGACCGTTGGCGCTGCCACTCTGATTGGGATGGGCGTCACCGTAAACCTGCGCGTCAATATTGGCAGCCATGCTCGTATCGGCAATGGCGCCACCATTAAACAGGATGTCCCTGAGAACGGCATCATTCATGCAGGCACGATTTGGCCTGAATAACCACCCCTCCTACGCATCAACGATAGGTTTACAATCATCCTTATGACTTCATCAGATAATCTCTCCACAACTACTCCCATTACAATGTCTTCACCCGATCTGACCGACGATGAGCGCCAGGCTGTGGCTAAGGTTTTGGCAACTCCCAACTTATCGATGGGCAATCAGATCATTGCATTTGAAGAATGTGTCAGGTCATACACTGGCTGCCAGCATGCTATTGGGGTCAGCTCCGGTACGGCTGGCTTGCATCTATGTGTTCGGGCAGCTGGCATTCAGATGGGAGACCTGGTCATCACTACCCCCTTCTCTTTCGTGGCTTCCGCAAATGTGCTGATTTATGAAGGCGCAATACCTGTATTCGTAGACGTAGAGCCACGGACCGGCAACATCGATCCGCATCTTGTTTTCGCTGCCGCCCAGGATATCATGCAGGGAGGCAAGAACGCCCAGGCCTGGTTGCCACCCAAAGGCGCCAGTGCAGAAGCCAAGCTAAAAGCCATCCTGCCCGTGGATGTGTTTGGTCAACCAGCAGACCTGGAGCCGATCTTGAATACTGCCTGGAGGTACAGGTTGAAAGTGATTGAGGATTCATGTGAGGCACTGGGTGCAGCTTATAAAGGACATCCCGCTGGCTCGCTGGGTGATTATGGCGTATTTGGTTTTTACCCCAACAAACAGATCACCACAGGTGAAGGTGGAATGATCATCACCGATGACACAGAGGCAGCTGGCTTAATGCGCGCATTACGCAACCAGGGTCGCGCCCCCGGAGATACCTGGTTACAGCACACCCACCTGGGCTACAATTATCGCCTGGATGAGATGAGCGCCGCTCTTGGGGTAATCCAGATGCAGCGTTTAAAGGAGCTCATCTCCAAGCGTAACCAGGTGGCAGAATGGTATAACCAACGCATCTCTGAAATCCCCGGTATCGAGGCTCCCACCATTGCAAAATACACCAGCCAGATAAGCTGGTTTGTTTATGTAGTCCGTTTCGCCCCCGGGTTGAATCGGGATGCAATTGCCAAGAAGCTGGGAGCATTAGGCATCCCTACCCGACCATATTTCCTTCCGATTCACCTACAACCTTACATGGTAGAACGCTTTGGTTACCAGGAAGATACCTTCCCAGTCACCGAAGACCTGGGTAAGCGTGGTTTGGCACTGCCTTTCTCGGGAGTGATGGAAGAAGGACAGGTGGAACAAGTATGCCGGGCACTCCGGGAAGTAATCCTATAAGCCAAAAGTAGTGAATTTTATTTGCATAGGTCGGTTTTCTATATATTTACTAATCCCAATAGGTGATTAATCCAGCTAGAATTTATGCTTTCAATTACATACAAGAGTGTGTAATTGGAACTATGTGTCAAAGAAGCCGAACATCAAATGTTGCGAATATTAAAAATATATCAGGTATTTGCCAGGATGCGCATAAAGTGTATAGTTGGGTGTCATCAAAATCCTAGGAGTAATCTATGAATATTGCTATGTGGCGCAAAGCCTTACAGGTCATTCCGCATGTATCCAAGGATGAGTGGAAAAAGTTGGATTTGATCTCCAAATGGTTGATCTCCACCCGGGCTGCAGTATTAATCATGACCTTTCTATCCGGTACCTTTGCTGGCATCTTTGCTTTTCGTGATGGGAAGTTTGACTGGGTAAAGTGGCTGCTGCTAATCCTTGGGCTAATCTTCTCGCATGCCACCAACAACCTTCTGAATGATTACACTGACTATAACCGTGGTGTTGACCAGGATAATTATTATCGGGCACAGTATGGACCCCAACCTTTGGTCCATGGTTTGATGACCAAGCGCCAGCACCTCACCTATGCAGGTGTCACCGGAGCAATCGCCTTGGTATTTGGCCTTATCCTTGTGGTGATGACAAACCTGTGGACGCTGCTGCTTCTGGCACTGGGGGTCTTTTTTGTCTTGTTCTACACCTGGCCGCTGAAATATTTCGCCCTGGGAGAGATTGCCGTATTATTGGTATGGGGTCCTCTGATGATAGGTGGTGGATATTTCGTCATCACAGGTAGCTGGAGTTGGACGGTGGTACTTGCCAGCCTGCCATACGCTCTGGGTGTGACCGGGGTGATCTTCGGCAAGCATATTGACAAGTATGAGATGGATAAGGAACGTCGTATTCATACCCTGCCAGTGGTCATTGAGGAGCGGAATGCCCGCTTCACTCTGGTGGTCATGCTCATTTTGCAATATGTGCTCACACTAGCGCTGGTCATTACAGGCTATTACACCCTGGTGATGGCGGCAGTGGTGTTGGCAATACCCAGCTTACGGAGAATCTGGCCTATGTTCAATGCTCCCAAGCCAGCTGAAAAACCAGCTGATTATCCAGATGTCTGGCCGAATTATTTCGTAGCAGCGGCATTCTTACATAACCGCAGCTTCGGCATCTGGTTCATGCTGGCTTTGATCCTGGACTCAGTATTGAAAGTTTATATCTTGAGGTAAATGGCTCAACCAGATGGGAAAACCAGGTCTTCCTTGCCCGCCAGGCGGTCTTGGATGCGCTGGACGACGATATCCAGATGCTTTGGCTTATTAACGAAATCCAGGTCATCAGAACGGATCGTCAGCACCGGGCATACATCGAAGGTTTTAAGCCAATCATCGTAAAAAGATTCGAGCAAAGATAAATACTCGTCGGTAATCCCGGTTTCGATAGATCGGGCGCGGCTATGAATGCGCTTCATGAGCACCGAAACCGGCGCTTTTACGTAGATCAAAAGATCCGGGGGTGGTAATCGAGAGGTAATCAGGTCGAATACGCGCCGGTAAGAAAGGTAATCGCGTTCTTCCACATTACCCATATGATACAAAGCACGTGCAAAGATATATTCATCTTCATAAATTGTGCGATCAAAGATCACGGATTGAGGTTCGTTCGCCATCTTAAGGTATTGCATGGCACGATGACCTAGAAAAAATATCTGCAAATGAAATGACCACTTACGCATATCAGCGTAAAAATCAGCCAGATAAGGGTTATCTGCCACTGATTCAAACGCACACCGCCATCCCATGCGCTCGCTCAGCCTTTCAGCCAGCGAAGTCTTACCCGCTCCGATATTTCCTGCCACAATAACGAGACGTTTGGTCATCTAATTACCTCCAGAAGAAATTATATCCTCAAGTCTTCTTAGCCATCAATCTTTCAGGAACAACTAACGTATAATTTACGTCATAATATCCGTGATTATTCATCATCATCCATCCAATCTAATTATATGATTGAACTTTCTTGAGGGAAAGAAAATGAAACTACCATCAATCCGCACCTTATCCATAATTGTACTCATCGCGATCTTGGCTTCCGCATGCAATATGCCCAATGCTGCAGTGTCCACTCCTACCACGGAGGCAGTCTTACCGGAACCAACACAAACCGCTCGGGCCATTCCAACCAACACTCAGGCCATCATTCGGCCGACAATTGAGAACACTCAATTACCTCCCACACCCACAACGGTCAGCGTGCCGACTGCCACCTCCACACCCGTTCCTACAGCAACAGCAACCATGCCTCCCACTCCTACATCCTCCAACTGTACGAGCCTGGCAAAATTTGTGGATGATGTGACCGTACCGGATGATACTGAAATGCTACCAGGTCAGGAGTTCATCAAAACCTGGCGCTTGCAAAATGTGGGCACATGTACCTGGACGAACCAGTTTGATACGATTTTTGTGAGTGGCGATCAAATGAACGGCATCAGTCCACTGCCGCTAACCACTGCTGTTGCGCCGAATGCTACCCTGGATATCTCAGTTACGCTGAAAGCGCCTGGTACAACCGGCACATATCATGGCAATTGGGAGTTGCGCACTCCCAGTGGGGTTATCTTTGGATTGGGAAACAATGCCTCCGATCCCTTCTACGTTCAGATCAAAGTTGTCGAGGGTGTATCTGAGCTGAACCTGGGTGCTGCTACATGGACCGATAATCTGGATAATGCGAATAACTGGTACCTGCTCGACACTGCCAATACGAAATTTACTGAAGGCGAAGGGAAGCTTGTGATGACTTCCATCAACCCGGGTGCAGGTGAAGAATGGGATCTCTCTGACATGCCTTCCATGCAGGATTATTACCTTCAAGCCACCTTCATCACCAGGGATTCCTGTTCAGGGCTTGACAAATATGGATTACTGGCGCGTGCCCCTGATCCTGATAAAGGTTACGTCTTCGAGTTCTCTTGTGATGGTCATTTTCGTTTATACACCTGGGACGGAAAAAATTATAATGCCCTTCAAGAATGGCGTACATCGGCGTCAATCCTCACAGGCAGCAACCAGACTAATGTAATGGGAATATATATGAAAGGCACCACCTTACGTTTGTACGCCAACGGTCATAAGATTGCTGAATTTACTGATAGCATGTTTGATTATGGTCAGTTTGGATTGGTCATCGGCTCAGTAAATACCGATAATTTCACTGTCTCGGTTGATCAAGTATCTTATTGGGAATTTACCCAATAATGGATTGATTCCCATATAATCTCATCAAACCCTGTGCAAGCACATCTGCGCAGGGTTTTTTTATCATATTTATTCGTTGGAATTGAATATTGTTAATATGATTCCTTAATGATTTCTGAATAATCTATGGATATAGTGACAATAGGTCAATCGGATGAATTTTCTTATGCTACCAACGAAAATCTTGCTAATTAGCGCAGATGATTCCATTTCTAGCTCTGTGATCACTTGTCTGCAGCAAACAGGCTATAAAGTGATTCATACTTCTCTTGGAGTTGGTGCTTTAGACTTGATTCATGTTGAAAAACCATCCCTCATCATCCTTGATGTAGAATTACCAGACTTCAATACCCTGGCAATTATCCGGTCTCTACGATCAGAAGAATTCAGCGATAGTACACCGGTGATTTTAATGGGGTCGAATATGCGAGAAGAGGATGTCTTGATTGGTTTGGAGGTTGGCGCAGACTTATGCCTGTTGGAAACCTTTCATCCGCAAGTATTTGTGGCGCGCGTACGTTCGCTTCTGCGCAGGACTGAATCTCTGAAAATCCATTAATAAACCTAAATGTCGGAAGATTTATTCAGGATTATAAGGGTTTAATGAAATCATGAATTCCGCACCCCGATCGGGTGCACTCTCCACGCTAATCTTCCCACCATGGGCTTCAACAATAGACTTGGCAATTGCCAACCCAAGCCCCGATTCTCCGTTATGCTGTCGAGATTTATCACCACGGTAAAAACGATCAAAGATATGGGGTAAATCTTCTGCAGATATGCCTCGACCCGTATCCTTAACCTTGATCTGAACAACCTCATCTGGTGAAGACGCCCCAAGTAGCACCTTGCCCCCTTCAGAGGTATAACGAAACGCATTAAGAATGAGGTTATCCAACACCTGAGACATACGCTCGACATCCACATTTATCAGCGGTAAATCATGCTCAGCTTCAATGACTAGTTCGATTTGGCGTTGTTGGGCAGCCACCGCGTGTCGGGCAACCACGCGCTCGAGCAAAGCAAGTGGTCGAATAGGTTGAAGAGTAAGAGACAGTTCACCTGTATCTGCCAGAGAAAGTAAGCGCAGGTCATCCACCAGGTGATCCAGGTGCTTGGTCTCCTGCAAGAGGATGTTATACACTTCCTGAGTTCCTGGCAATTTATTATCACTCAAAGCCTCGGCATATCCCGTGATAACACTCAATGGTGATCGCAGGTCGTGAGCAATATCAGCGGTCATTTGCTGGCGGGCTTTGGTTGCTTGTTCAAGGTCGAGGCTCATCTGATTAAAGGATGCAGCTAGCTTTCCAATCTCATCTTTAGAACGAACTTTAACTTGTTTACCAAACCTGCCCCTGGCAATATCCACTGTGGCTTCAGTTAGATCGCGCAAAGAACGGGTCATGGTAAAGGCGAGCAACCCACCCAAGCATAAGGCTAATAATACTGCCACCAAAGCACTCAACAGGGTTGCTGTATTCACGTTACGGAGGAAGTTCGCCTCAGGGGTGTTGGGCGTAAAGTTACGACTGACGGGTGTGAGCAACAGCCACCCGATGGATTGACTATCCGACTGCAAATTGATGGCTCCATTCAGCTCATTCTTGGTCACCTTTTGTCCGATTTGATCGGGTTGGTTGCTATAGACGACCACGCGGTCCCCTCCCACGAGTGTGATGGGACTCCGATCAGGAAATGGGTTACGAATTTCGCCCGGTTGCACAGGGATGAAAGCCTGAAGGCTGGTAATATCACGAGCCACACCCGACCAGGAGCCATTCGTCTGGTAATAAACCACAAGGTTATCCGCCAGGGTTTGTTGTTCCTGGTTCATGATGAAATTGCTGAAAGCGGTTCGTGTTCGTTGCGGGATGATGACCGTCACGAGGATGGAGCCAGTCAGTCCAACCAGGAGAAAGGCCAGGGTAAGTTTTACTGCCAATGAGCGTAACACAATCTGTTAACCTTGTTCCCGGGTTGCGAACCTGTAACCCGCGCCATAAACTGTTTCTATATAAATAGGATTGGCTGAATCTGGTTCTATCTTTGCTCGTAAATTACGGATATGGACATCGATAGTGCGCTCATAACCTTCATATGCTGTCCCTTGCAATCGATCCAGCAGCTCCAAACGTGAAAATACACGCCCCGGGGTCGCCATCAGGGTCCCCAACAAGGAAAACTCTGAGGGGGTTAATACGACCACTTGTCCATTTACGGTGGTAGTACGTCCAGCCCAATCCAATTCGATCGGGCCAAACCTCAAGATATCCTGGGTTGAAGCTTGTTTTTCCGCCCTGCGTAGGACTGCCCGCACACGCGCAGTTAGCTCTCTCGGGCTGAAGGGTTTGGTTATATAATCATCTGCTCCCAATTCCAGGCCAAGCACTTTATCATTTTCGTCAATCTTAGCCGTTAGAATGACAACGGGAGCATCTGCCTCACGATTATATGAACGCATGAATTCGTATCCCCCCATTTCAGGCATCATCAAATCCAGGATGATCAAGTTAGGTTTCTCATGCCTGGCGACATATAAGGCCTCTTGCCCATCATTGGCAGTAACAACGTCAAAACCCTCTTGGGTAAGATACGATTTCAAAAGCGTGCGTAGCTCGAGTTTATCATCAACAACCAATATCTTTTTAGCCATAGGTGGATTTTATCATTACTACCTGAAACCTGTTATTTATAATTCCAGACTTTATAACAAGGGTAGTATCCGGGAGGCGCAACCCCGGATACTTTTTCTACCCTTAGGAGGAGGAGAAGAAATGAAATGTTTCTGAATTTATTAAGGTGCTGTGGAAGGCAGGTTATTGCTATCTGGAATAAAACCTCCGCCACCATGACCGTGTGGACCAGCATGACCCTCCCAACCGCCCATATCCGGCATGAACATATTACTACTGTTACTCAGAATTTGGTCAGCCTGTGCCTGAGTGATAACACCCGAAGCTACTGCCGCATTGACGGCGGATGTGTATGCTGATTGCATGCTGGATTGGAAGGTACTGTCATTGTACAAGGCATACCGACCTTTCAATAAATCTGCCTGCGTCTGGCTGAGATTGCCATCCGTAACCGCCTGGTCGATGTTGGTATTATAAGCAGTTAGATAAGCAGCTTTCAGCTGATCGACACTGATACCCAGAGCATCCGCTAGATAGGTATTGAAATCGATACCATTCTGGGTCAGCCAGCTGTCCCACCGATCACCAAATGGAAAAGCAGTGCCATTTGCTGTCAGCTGGTCAGCCTGTGCCTGGGTGATTAAACCTTGCGAGACTGCATCCTTCAAAGCGGCTGAATACGCACTTTGATAAGCTGTATTCAATGCATCCACAGTGATGCCCAAAGCATTAGCCAGCTCTTCGTTGGTATAGCCTCTATTTGGACCTTTTCCTATGCCCCAGCTGAGATTAGCCTGGGTGGTAGTGCTTGTGGAAGCAGTGGTGGGTGTGGCGGCAAAAACCGACCTGTAGGCTATGGCTCCGAAGGTCATCGCAACCGCCAGGGCACCCAGGACGAGGATAGTTATGGCTTTTTTATGTTGCATTGTTTTCAAAAAAATCTCCTTTCGTATCTTGTTATAACCATAAGATCCTTTATGGATCTGTCTGTAGGATAGCAAGGAGATATTTAGGAAATATTAAGAAGTTGTTTTATTTGGATTAGGGATTTCACCACTGGATTCCCAAATTGACATGACCTTGTGATATCAAAGGACGAAAACTATCCTGGTTAGTATCCCCATCAAAAGAATAAATTCATCCTAG
>CAZXPK010000118.1:0-11204 GCA_964642565.1 uncultured Anaerolineaceae bacterium | reverse complement strand
CAACGATTGATTATACGGACTCTTGTAAAACTGAAAATATATTGGCGATAACAACTAATCAGAAAGGATATATTGCGTTTTAGTTGCATATCCATAAGGGTACAACACAACCTATGTTTGAGTTTGATCTAAACTAATATACTTGTGTCTAGTTGGATACCTTTCACCATTTCCATAATTAATTGGCTTTCCTAAAATTGACGTGATTACACCCCATGAGCAGTAATATTATATATACGAACACCGTAATTAAATAATTTCCATTTTTATGATCAGCAAATCAGTTACGACCAAGGAGTATTTTGTCATAGAATAAACCGGGGACAGAATGATTATTACTGTTCATATTCCTCAAGATAACGGCAGTGGGCGCGGGCGATTTCCTCGGGCGAAATCTCGTCCGGCTGACCGAGTTGCCTCGCCATATAAATCCTGGCTTCCTGCAACGAACTATACTTCAAATTTTGTGAGGTCCATCATAAATATCTCCTTATAATGACAATTTATAATCAGCCAATCATCCTGGTCCACTTTATTCAAAATAATGCCGGGCGATGATTTGCTCCTGATATTCAGGAGCAAGTTCGCAGAAATAGCCGCTCCAGCCCCACACACGTACGATTAAATTCTTATGTTTTTCCGGATGCTTTTTAGCGTCCAGCAAAGTTTCAAGGTTCAAACTGTTAAGTTGCAACTGCTGGCAGCCCAATTGAGCAAAAGTACGTACAAGCATGGCTGTCTTACGAATCGATTCGGGATTGCGAAAAACAGAGTCGGAGAGTTCCATCGTGATCGGTCCACCGTTGCATATACGCTGATAATCGATCTTCGCAAAAGATTGCAGCGTGCTGATCGGTCCGCGCACGCGCACGCTAAGTGAAGGTGAAAGGTTGGCACTGAATGGTTCGCCGCGCAAGCGTCCATCCGCAGTGGCTCCAACAACGGGTTCGCGCATACCTGCATGGCCGGTTGCCAGCCAAATATAGTACATGGCAGAACCTGTACCCGGGCGCAAGATGCCTCCCCTTTGTGTGCGCCCATACCTTTCACAAGCATCGGCCAAATCGTCGAACAGTTTTACTAGTAATGCATCGACGACTGCATCGTTGTTACCGACTTTAGAACCCTCATCTACGAGTTTTCGACGCAATGGTTCGTAACCGGCGAAATTAGCCTCAAGGGCAGAGAGTAGATCGCTCGAGGAAATACTGCAATCCTCAAAGAGAAATTGCTTCACGGCAGCCAAGGTATCAGCAGCATTGGCCGCACACGCGCCGTGAATACCGAAATTGTTATATTTCAACCCATCAGACAGATCTTTGCCCTGTTCAAGACAGCCTTCCATGAACACCGAGTAATAGGGAGCTGGTGGCAACAATAACCGGGAATAGGCTTCACCGAGCTGATGAACTTGTTCATTGATATTTTCAGAAACCCGGTCGAGGATACCCTCAAAATCATCCTGGGCAGTGAGACCCGCCCGTATGGCATGATCGACCGACGCCGGAAATGACACTGCCCCTATGTTGACAACCTCCATCCCGCGACCGGGGATGATAAACTCCCAGCAGGCTGCAACGACGTAATCGCGAGCATCTTCGAGGGCGTAACCGTGAGACACAAGAGCGGGAATAACGACATCGTCATTACTATATTGGGGAAAACCTAACCCGATGCGGGTAAGCTCGGTAGCTAAACCTAGCAGATCAAGGTCGGTTTGAGCCGAAATACGCAGGTTGATCTTTGGATCAATCATTGCCAGGTCACGAGAGACACGCAGGACCATGCGTGTAAGCTCGTTCACAGCTGAATCCCCGGTGGGCGTAACACCGCCGAGGGTGAGCGTCTGCCCATTGTCTCCTTGTTGAACGCCGGGATATAGATCACTATCCTTGTTCAGCGAGATGAAGAACTCTGCCAGTAATTCTTCTGCCGTCTCGACCGTCAGGTGGCCTGCCTGGAGATCACTGCATAGAAACGGCCACATATATTGATCGAAACGCCCCAGACCCACATGATAGTGCCCACTATGCCAGACCACACCCTGGCAATTCCTAAGCGATTGCAGTGCTTCATGGAAAGTGCGGGCAGGGTAAGCTGGGACATGGTCGAGAACATCGGCGATTTGCACATAACCCTTTTCGCGCGCTCTATCTGCATAGCGGGCTGTCAATCCGAGGACCGCATCAATCGTCTCGACGGCACTGTCGAGAAACTCGACGGCGTTGGGTTCATCCACCAGTCGCTCACGCGTCGCGAGTGCGACCTGTTTACGTCCTAGCAAGCCCTGTGACAATAGCAGATTCCAATCAGCGCAAATATTACTGACCGGTCCAAATTCGTGCAACGTTCGACCGGCGGTCATTTGAGCCCATTCCTCTGGTGAATAAATAGGGGGTACGCCGGGTAATGTTCGGGTAAACACGATCCGTTCATCCGGTTCGATGATGACGCGCTCGGCTTCGCACTGGCGCCGAACCAGGCAGGCCACACGTCTTGGCCATGAAAGCTGCCTGGTTTCGCATTCTGTAAGAATCTCAATCGGAACCTCTTGTCTCAGTGAGCGATATTCTCCATCTCGCACCCGGTTCTTCAAAATAGTCAATCGTTCATTCATAGGACGGTCACCTTAATACCTGCTTGCTCAAAGAGCGCCGTGTTGAAATTTAGTTCGTGTGTTTCGTCATAATCTGGCTCGAATTCCATCCCAGCGTACCGATATTTCGAACCCGCAGCTTTATTGTAAGGTAACAGATCTACCCTCAGCAATCCGCGCAAATATTGAGCAATACCGGTCAAGTTCTGGTTTGTATTAGTAACTCCCGGCACCAACGGTACTCTGACCACATAAGGTTTGCCCATCTCATTCAGGAGATGCAGGTTGCTCAAAATCAGATCATTATCACAACCGGTGTAATGTTGATGCGCAATGCCATCAATCAATTTGAGATCGAAAAAGACTAGATCGGATCGATTAACCAGGCGACGAAAATCCTTTTCTTGACTGTAACCCGATGTATCCAACAATACATGCACATCATCAAGAAAATCGATAACTTCGGCAACAAAGTCTGCCTGCATGAGTGGTTCGCCGCCTGAGAAGGTGATGCCGCCTTCATTAGTTCGCAAGATATCGACCTGCTGATTCAATAGCGCAGCCAGCTCTATTGCCGTGTACTCTTTCCCAGAGATCCGTTCGTCAGCCGGACCCCGAATAACTTGTGGCTGCAGCGACTGCCCTTCGGGATTATGGCACCACATGCAAGACATGGGACAACCTTTTAGAAACACGGTCGTACGGATGCCGGGTCCGTCATGAATGGTGAATTCTTTAATGTCGAAGACAATGCCAGAAGTCATGGTCAATCAATCAAATGCTCCGAGATCGGTCCAAGTAAAATCGATTTCTCATCAATTCTTTTCGAGGATGAG
Organism: uncultured Anaerolineaceae bacterium; assembly: GCA_964642565.1. Taxonomy (GTDB): domain Bacteria; phylum Chloroflexota; class Anaerolineae; order Anaerolineales; family UBA4823; genus FEB-25. The sequence goes on along the minus strand of CAZXPK010000118.1, from coordinate 7,772 downwards.
CCCTTTGGCACATGATGCAGCCAAGGCTGCATCCGGGGCATACCCATCTGCTCCAATGTCGTTTGCATATTTGTCGGTAACCGGCGCGCCACCGATTATCACCTTTACTCGATCGCGCAGCCCCGCCTCCTTAAGCGAGGAGATAATATTTTTCATACTTGGCATGGTCGTCGTCAGGAGCGCAGAACAGGCAACAAGGTCCGGTTGGTGTTCTTTTACAGCAGCCACATATTTATCTGTGGATACGTCAGCTCCAAGATCGACCACTTCAAAGCCGGCTCCTTCCAGCATCATACCGACCAAGTTCTTGCCGATGTCGTGCAAGTCACCCTGCACAGTACCGATAACAACCTTGCCGACCGCCTGAACATTAGCTGCGATCAAATGCGGGCGCAACAACGCCAGCCCAGTTTTCATCGCACGGGCTGAGATCAACATTTCAGGGACGTAGAATTCATCGCATTCAAACCTGCGTCCGACTTCTGCCATCGCTGATATTAGGCCATCTTTGAGGATCTGTTCGGGTGGCATTTTCTCCGCAAGGGCTTTTTGTACAAGCTCCTGTGCACTATTCATATCACCATCGATCACGCTCTGACGCAGGTCATCAAGTATACTCATTCGATTTCTCCACTTAGTTATTCGAATACCCTGGCTGGCCTTGGAGCAGTTCAATGAAAGCCAGCATGTTCTTCAGCGAGACATCACCTTCCACATCATGCGCAGGGGCAAAGATGTAGCTACCCTCCCGACCCATATCCAGTAACCGAAGGGTTTCCATGCGAACCTCCACCAAGGTTCCGTAGGGCAATGTTTTTTGAGTCGACAGACCGCCGTGAAAGATCAATCGACCGCGATACTTTTGTAGAAGGGCAGGCACATCCATTACCTCCGGCTGGAACGGATTAAAACAGTTCAAGCCGATTGCGATTAGATCGTCGAACAACTCATCGACATCCCCACAGGAATGGATGAATACATACCTGCCGCCCTCATGCACAGCGCTGTACATGCGCTCGAGGACCGGATAGATATATTTACGCCATAACTTTGGCCCCATCTGCAATCCGACCTGTTGACCCCAATCATCCCCAAAATACACCGCATCGATGTCATATTTCAAGGCTTCTTTCACCTGAGCGATGTTGTATTCCGCAATGGTATTTAATAACTCCTGAACGAACCGGGGATGATCGTAGAAATCCATCAACAGGTTCTGCATGCCGCGCAGGGTCCATGCTCGCTCATACAGCGAGAAACCGATCTGGAAGACCCGAAAGCGGTCACCATATTTAGCGATTCGCTTGGGGATATCGACAAAAAAGCGTTGGTCGAGTGGATCAGGAAAAGTGTAATGATCCAGCATTGGTTCAGAGAGTATACAGCCCTCAACGTTGCCGATATCCTTATCGATGCTGCGGTCCCAAACCACGCCGAAAGCGTCCTGCAGGCGATTGTTTCCCAGATCGGTAAAGAAGCCGATGTCACTGCCCAGCTTTAAAAGGTGATTTTGCAGTGCAACCTCCAATTCGACCGGAGTAAAGTACGATTGCAGTTTCGCGCAGGCTTCTTTAGTGAAACCACACGACCAGGGCACATAGGGCGGTTTTTGTCCATCAAGCACCGCACGGATGATTTCTCGCTTCGTCATCATGCTGTTCTGAATTACCAGTAGCGGTGAACCTTTTCTCGAATAAACAGCTCATAGATATCAATGACCTGTTGCATGGTTGCCTCCGACCCAAAGCTGATCCTCGAAACATTCCAGCCGGTTCGTCTTAAATCACGGTATTTTACACAAAGACTCCTTCACGAAATGGAATGGTATGCTGTTTGCTGGATGGTATCGACCATCGCCCAGAAGTTCTCAAGAGGCGTATCCAGTTGGAGATTATGCGTCGGCCCGATGAGCAGACCGCCGCTCTTTCCAATGGTCTTCAAGCGGGTGATAACCTCATTTTTCACATCACCCGGTGTACCGAAGGGCATGGTCTGCTGGATGTCTATCGAACCCCAGAAACACAGCCGGTCGCCGTAGCTTTCCTTCAATTTTTTGGGGTCCATCGCCATCGGCTGAATCGGATTTAACACATCAATTCCCATCTCGATCAATTCAAGGATAATCGGGTAGACGACACCATCAGTATGATAAGCGATCTTGATCTGTGGATTGATTGCACGCAGCGAGGCGATCAGTTCGGTCATGCGGGGTTTGAAGTATTGACGCCACATCTTGGGAGACATCAGCATCGAGTTCTGCCCGCCTACATCATCGCCCAGCCAGATCATATCGACACCCATTCTAACCAGGTTCTGGGTGATGGCCATGTGATAATGATAAGGGAGATCCAGCACCCGATTAGCCTTAGCGGGCTCGGTAGCCATGTCCACCATTAATTGTTCATAACCACGCAGAGCCCAGGCTGTTTCAAAGATCGTCGTCGGGGTAACACCAACGATCCAATACTCGCTTTTATAGTCGTGGATCACGCGTTCAGCTTCAGCGTATAATGCGGGTCGATCCGGATCGGGAGCTGAATATGTCTCCAACTCCAGATCATCCGCTAATGGATGGCCGAATGGTTCGGTATATTTTCCCTTTCCGAATCGCGTCTGATATTCGATCGTCCTCCAAGTGACTCCCCATTCATCCCGATAACTATCCATATCTTGATAACCGTTTTGGTAGTAGCCATTGACCCATCCCACTGAGGTCAATAACATATCTTCGTCCAAGGCGCGTTCAAGCCCATATGTGTTGCCACCCCCATGAGGATTATGAAATCCCTGTCCCTTGAGTTTCAGATCAGCCTCGAGTCGTGTAGCAAATTCCGGTGTAAAGCTGATCTGCATCGGGCAGCGATCGGGTTCTCTATGGTTAAGCGCAGTCAAGACACGGTCACGGTGCTTCATCAAGTATCTTCCTGAATAGGGCGATGATCTTCACCCACTAAGTGGATGAAAAGCGACTCCTACCATATTGCAGTGCGGTATCAAAAGCTGCAACGATATTCTGCGGCGGAACGAATGCCTGGATGTTGTGCACTGCGGCAAATACAAAGCCTCCACCGGGTGCGAGGTCATCGATGCGCCGTTTCACCTCTTCGACGACTTCTTGCGGCTTGCCAAATGGTAATACTTGCTGGGTGTCAACACCACCACCCCAAAAAACAATATCCCGTCCGAACTCAGCTTTCAGTTCCTTGGTATTCATACCTTTTGCCGAAACCTGGACCGGGTTCAGGATGTCAAATCCGATATCGATCAAGTCAGGGATTAGACCACGTGTTGCTCCGCAGCTGTGGTAGAACAGCTTGGCGTCCGTCTTTTTCTTGATCGCTTCAACCAGACGCTTGTGCTTCGGTTTGATCACCTTCCGATACAAATCGGGGCTGATCAGCCAGCCATTTTGGCCAGCCAGGTCATCCCAACAGGTGAAGACCTGAATATATGGGCCGACATGATCCAGGTAATTATTACAGGATTCAACATAAATATCGGTGATGGTCTCCATCAATCGATCTGCAAAAGCAGGTTCAATGAGCAGCGCCATCAGAAAATTCTGCAAGCCCATCACCCGGGCGGGTTGTTCAAAGATGCCTCCACCGATCACGGCGCTGCTCACGAGTGCGTAGTCAGTGGTTTCATACAGGGTTTTCGCCTGCAGACCTAATTGTGCGTTGACTTCTATAGAATCAGGATGGGGCCAGCGATAATTGTCCAGTGCAGACATCGTCGCTTCTTTAATCGGGAAGTCAACCCAATCAAAATACAATCCGCCATTTTTAGGCATATGCAATTTTGAGCCCCAGCGGTCTATGAAGGCATAATACTCGCCTTCTTCGAAAATATCCACCCCGACCGTCGTCGCAGCTGGTAATTGCACCATGCGGAAATCAACCCCGAACCGCTCCATTAATCCATCATCAATATAGGGCAGCTGTTGCACGTAATCCAGCATCTTGATCTGCTCGACTGGTATACCAAGATACTGTTTGAGCTCGATGTAAGTCTTCTTGACAATCGAAGTGACGATCGTCGCGCCCAGATCGATCGGAACGCGATCGGGTTCTTTATGATTGAGGGCTTGCATTACCCTTTCCCGGGAGGTCATCTCGCCCTCATCCACTTAGTTAATACATCTTCAACGGATAGTCTGTAAGGTAATGGGGGCGAGGATGATAACACCATAGATAATCGGAGTCTAGCAGGCCATCCACTCGGAGGCCATGATTCCCTGGTAGATTGAAGCGATGTATATTGTATAGGCTGTATCATTCGTTTTTTGCGTTATTGGTTGTTATGTTATACAATTGGATCGAATAGAGGCAAAATAAAAAGCTTTTTCATAAGATTGTTCTTGTTCACCTTATTGATCTCCTCACTGGGATGTCAGCCACGGGTGGATTCATTGATCCCTGCAACAACAACCCCTGGCCCTCTCGTGACTATCCTGGATCAACGTGAATATGTTGTGCATCAGCAAGTTGAGCTTGTCAATGAGGGATCGGGTCAGCCAGAGAAGCAGAATATTTGGGTAGCCTTGATCCGTACCTTACCTCCTTATCAGGAGGTCCGGTCAATAGAGATTTCTCCCAAAGATTATGAGCTGGTGGTTGATGAATATGGCAACCATTATGCTGAGTTTGATTTTTCCGAACAGCCCGCTGGTACAACCCAAACGGTAAAAATTGATTATCGGTTAGCCGTGAACGAATTGACATACGATTTGTCAGTATGCCAAGGAGAACTTCCGGATGATTTCATTCAACCCGAACTGCATATTGAATCGGCTAATCCCCAAATTGTTGCTCTGGCGAGTAAACTGTCGCGTGGCAAAGGTACCGTTTGCCAACAAGTGTGGTCGTTTTATGATTACATTGGCGATGAACTGGTCTATACCTCCAATGAACAGAATTGGGGAGCGCAAGCAGCACTGGGACCTATGGGTGCTGACTGCACTGAATACACTTCTCTGCTGGTGGCGCTCAGCCGAGCACAAGGCATTCCGGCGCGCTATTTCGAAGGATTGCTGTATCTGGATCAGGAAACGAATGCCATCGCAAAAATTGAGCACGCATGGCCGGACGTGTACATGCCCGGCGTCGGCTGGGTGACAATGGACCCTACCTTGGGACGGCCACCAGCCAACCGTGATACTTATTTTGCCCACTATACGCCAGATCATATTATCGTCACGTTGGGGGCGAACCCGTCTGTATTGCGGGGCAGCAGCTACTGGACGCATCTCTACTGGCCGGGGAACAGTACCAATATACAGGTAGCTGGAGTGTGGAAGATCGAACTTGTCGACGAAGATGGGCATTAGACATAATCTCTATTCATCATATTATTCGTGTCCCGTCGAGGCAGAAATGGCAATGATTGGAGACAGATTTATAAAGGAACATGGTTTATTTTTAAAAGCGGAGCCTGTTTACTCCCCACGCTTTCGCAGATAAGTGTGCATAATCACCGATAGCACGATGATAAAACCATAGATCAACTGGGTCCAGAAACCCGTCAAGCCGATGGCCACAGTCGCAGCTTCGATGGCACCAATGATAAAAGCCCCGAGGAACGTTCCTAGAATCGTACCGGTACCGCCGAAGACGGACGTTCCACCCAGGAAGACGGAGGCCAGGGTGTTTAGCAAATAACCGCTGCCCAGGCTGGGCCAAAAGTAGGCAACGTAAAAACTGTAGAGCACGCCGGCAAAGGCCGAGATTAGGCCTACCAGCATGAAGGCTTGGATGCGGGTGCGCCCGGTATTGACGCCCATCAGTTCGGCACTGTTGATGTTGTCGCCGGTCAAATAGATGTGTGCACCAAATCTATGGCGGTTTAGCATCACCCAACCAAGGATCGTGATCACGACCAACCAAACCATTTGCATGGGGAAGTATCCACCGATCTTGCCGACTAACATTGGGTAAAAGATGGTATCTTTTATATATTCCAAAGGGAAATTCGCCCCTGATGTGAGCACTAGAACAGCACCCCGCCAGAAGAATTGCGTACCGATGGTTACGACGAGAGAAGGAATGCCAAACTTCACAATTATTATCCCATTGATCCAGCCAATAATGGATCCAGCTAACAAGGCGGCGATAATTGCCAAGAACACACGTATGGTGCCATTACCAATAAAGGCTGAGCCATTATAGGTAAAAGAAAACGCCACCATGCCCATGGCCATGATCGATGGAAACGAGAGATCCATCTCCTTTGCGATCACTACAATAGTCAGGGGAATGGCCATAATGGCAAAGAAGGGGATGGAGGACATGAAGGCTGAGTATATCTGTGGGGATAAAAAGGTGTTGGGGGCTGAAGCGATAAATATTATCCACAAGGTCACAAACACACCCAGAATTCCAAGTTGGGGGCTGTTCGTGCGGGCAAATCTCCGGAGACTGAAGGCTACTTTATAATGCTGGCTGACTTCGGGTTCGGTTCCATTGGTTTGAGAATTCATTGTATCCATCCATGTTCATTCGCTAATCGAGATTACCGGTTTCTGCAACACGGACCATCTTTTCCATTAACTCAGATACACCGATGTTTTTGGTTAAAAATTCACCGGCAACTCTACCGCGGTCGATCACCACCACACGGTCGGCCACATTGTAGACATGAAAGATGTTGTGGTCGATAAAAATGGCGGATTTGCCCGCTTGCTTGATGCTACGCACGAAGTTGACCAGTTTGGCTGACTCTTTAAGCGAAAGACCCATCGTAGGCTCGTCGAGAACGATTATTTCCGCGTCGAAGAAAAGGGCGCGTACGATGGCGACGCCCTGTTTCTCACCACCAGAATACTTGCCGACCCGAGAATCCGGACTGATAGCATGGGAGGTAAAGCCCATGGATTGGGTCATCAACCTGTGCGTTTCATCTCTCATCCGCTGAATATCAAGGAAACCTATTGAGTTACAGAGTTCGCGTCCCAGAAAGATATTGCGCCATAGGGTTTGCATTTCAGCCAACGCACGTTCCTGATATACCGTTTCCACACCAAATTCTCTGGCTTTGGGAACCGAGAGGTGATCCACTTTCCGGCCATTGAAATAAATCTCACCAGCGGTGGGCTGATAATAACCGGTGATGATCTTGATCAACGTGGATTTTCCAGCGCCGTTATCACCCAGCAGGCCTACAATTTCATTCTGGCCCAACTGAAAGTTGATATGCTCTAGCGCATGTACTTCTCCGAAGGATTTGGACACGTTTCTAAGTTCGAGGCGGTATTCCATAAGATTATCTCCGTTGCAATATTGGATAACCCGTCTGCTTCGAAATCACGTATTTTTTTGAGTATGGCAAGGGCTAAATAGCATGGAGTTCATCTGGAGCTACTTAGCCCTTGTATGTCTTTCTATTGCTGATCCGTTAAAAACAGAAAATCGTCAGCAGGTAGAGATCGGTTCCGCTTTAGCGAATCTGCTTTGCTACCAATGCAGCCAGTTGCTCGACATTGTTTTTGTCAGCAAAGCCTGCGCCAGTATCGATTTGCAGACCGGCGAAACCGTAGTTATGCGTGAGACAAATCTGCAAAACGCCGAAGTAGCCTTGCAGATACTGCTGCTGGTCAATCACCAGCTGGAGCCAGCCACCGCGAATCGCTTCAATGGCGTTACCCGACATATCGAAGCCGGCGGCATATACTTCACCTGGTTGCTTGCCGGCGGCTTCCAGGAAGGTCTGCACGGTACCTGTCAGGTTGCCGTGATCGGTCACCATTAGTTTAATATCCGGATTCGCAGACATGA
>CAZXPK010000117.1:0-11359 GCA_964642565.1 uncultured Anaerolineaceae bacterium | reverse complement strand
GAACAGGCTGCAGCTGTACCTGAAGCGGCAATGACCGCCTTGCAGGGTTTGCGCGACAAGGGAAACATTCAACCAGGGCAAAAGGTCTTGATTTATGGCGCCTCTGGTGGTGTCGGAACGTTTGCCGTGCAGATTGCCAAATCATTCGGGGCTGAAGTCACCGCAGTATGCAGCACTAAGAATCTGGACATGGTGCGGTCGCTAGGAGCAGACTATGTCATCGATTATAAGAAAGAAGATTTCACCAAGAACGGGCAGCAGTATGACCTGATCCTGGCTGTGAACGGCTATCATCCGATTTCAGATTATCTGCGGGCATTAAAACCGAAAGGAAGCTGTGTCGTCGCTGGTGGTTCGATGTTTCAACTCGCCCAGGCAGCGATAAATAAGAAAAAAATCTCCAAGACCGGGCACCAGAAAATATCTATCGTTTCGCTGGTGCAAAGCCAAGAAGACCTGAACTTTATAAAAGAACTTCTTGAATCTGGGAAGATCATACCGGTTATCGATGGATGTTACCCATTAAGGAAAACTGTTGAGGCTTTCTGGTATTTTGAGAAAGTACATCCCAAGGGAAAAGTAGTCATCAGTTTGGTCTGATTTCCTATTTTAGTAAACATCTAGTACAGCAGAAAGAAGGAAAAAATGAAAAGACTATTTACATCCATTATCATTTTGATAACACTAACAGCTTGCACAGGACTCCAGTTGGAGATACCTGAATCGACTGCGACGGTCATACCTCAGGTGAATATACCAAATCCTGCCTCGGTCTATTGCAAGCAGAACGGTTATGAACTCGAAATTCGTACAGCAGCCGATGGTAGCCAAAGCGGAGTATGTATTTTTGCGGACGGCAGCACGTGCGATGAGTGGGCCTATTACCGGGGAGAGTGTGGTCCTGCAGCAGAAAATAGCCCAACACCTGCCATCGTAGTTGAGGCAACCACAACAGCAAGCGGTGGCAACACGGAAGAAAATGCATCAGGCGGTTACATGCCACCAGGTACTTCAGAAGAAATAGCTGACTGGTGGGGGGTCATCAAGAGTACGGAACCTGGCGCGCAGTATGATGATTACTTTGAGCGGCAGGACTTGGGGCAAATTATCTACTTTGGTATCGATTCAATGGACCCGGTGATACAAGCGCAGATCAAGGAACTGCGCGACAGTGGCAAGATCGTTCATCTTTACGGCACATTATTTAGCAATGTGCCTGACTACAACGGCTCGCAGGTCCAGGTGGATCGCATCGAGGTTGAAGAGTAATAATTCATTCATAATATTGGCATGGTTATAGTTTGATTGGCGACTACTAAATCAGGTTGGCAGTTTTTCGAGGTGAAATATCCCAATGCACACCTGTCTTCTCCGACAGCGCCACAGTCTTACCATGGGACAGGGCTACTGGCCGCCTTTCTATGCTTCATATCGCTTTTCCCTTCGGGTACAATTTGGATACTAATAAGCTGAAACAGTATGGTGATATTGGGCGATATTAGACGTTAGAGACGGTTATTTTCCCATTTTCCCCTACATTTTTATCCATCGCATTGAATGCGCTAAGGGTTCGAGTCTCTCGAGATCCACTGAATACCCCTAGAAATGGGGGTTTTCATTAATTAATTCCTATATATAGAGTTATCGACTTGCGGAATGAATTGGGATGATCCTAACTGCTTTAACGACACTGCAGGGGAAGTGAACATGACGGAAATTAGATACCGGTAAACATTCACATGGTATTCGCTTCTCATTCACAGCTTCTTCAAATCCTTTAGATATCATCATCAACAACAGTAAGGAACACCTTACACATTCTAAAACACACAGGAGAAACAAAATGAACAAGATCGTAATTTTATTGGTAATTGTCGCAGTTGCAACACTGGCATTAGGAACTGTTGGTATCGCATATGCCCAATCCCCCACGCAGGCACCCGGAACCGGTACAGGCTATATGAATGGACACGGCTCACGGAATGGCTTGGGTGGACCTAACACAATAGCTGGTGATGGTATCTTGCACGATTATATGATCGCTGCTTATGCTGAGAAGCTGAATATCCCGGTCGCCGACCTGGAAGCCCGCCTCGATAGTGGCGAAACGATGGCCCAGATTGCGCTCTCCGAAGGCTTGACTTTTGAGCAGTTCCGCACTTTGATGGTCGAAGTACGCACCCAGGCAATTGACCAGGCACTCAGTGATGGTGTGCTGACTCAGGCACAGGCTGATTGGCTGAAGCTGCATGGTGCCGGACAAATGGTCGGTGGTCAAACGGGTAACGGTTCGGGCATGCGTGGCGGTGGGCAGAGACAATTTGCTAACCCCAATTGCCCGTACTATAATCAGACCAATCCGTAATAACAAGTCACTATACGCCCAAGTAGGGGCATCCTAGAACGATGCCCTTACTTGATTCCGCTCATCCACGCTCCTAAAACATTTACAACAACTTCAAACTATCCAGTAAAATAATCCCATGATAGAAACGACTAAAAAAATCCTGGTTATAGATGACGAAGAGAAAATTGTAACTGTATTGAAAGCCTATCTGGAGCAATCGGGTTATTCAGTCGTGACAGCTGCAGATGGCAAAGGAGCTTTGGCAGTATTTCAGCGTGAAAAACCGGATTTCATGATTTTAGACTTAACCTTACCAGGATTAGATGGACTGGAGGTTTGCCGTACGGTGCGCCACCAATCCGATATCCCCATTCTGATGCTCACCGCTCGAGACGAAGAGGCAGATAAATTGATCGGTCTTGAATTAGGCGCGGATGATTATGTTGTAAAACCCTTCAGTCCGCGTGAAGTGGTGGCGCGCGTCCGAACCATTTTTCGCCGGGCATCCGGCGAAGCTGCCCAAAATGAGATCATTCGGGTGGGTAACTTGGAAATTGATATGGATCAGCACACGGTTCTGGTTGCGGATCGTCAGGTTGAGCTAACCCCGACCGAGTTCGATATATTGGTTGTGCTTGCACGCCAACCGAAGCGCGTATTCACTCGACTTCAGATAATGGAACAGGCGCAGGGGAATGCTTTTGAGGGCTACGAACGTACCATAGACGCCCATATCAAGAACATTCGGCTTAAGTTAGAGCCAAATTCTAAAGACCCAACTTTTATCCACACCGTGTTTGGTGTGGGTTATAAGCTAGAAGTAAAATCTGATGCGGAATAGCTTGATATTTAAATTAATGGGGGCGTTTCTGCTGGTCGTCGCTCTCGGAGCGATTATCATATCCTGGCTCACATCGCGCGCGACACAAAACGCCTTTAACCTATATGCCACGCGTAATGGCCAAGCCTTGGCACAGCGGTTATCACCGATACTGGTTGAGTACTATTCTACTAACATGAGCTGGGAGGGAGTTGATACGTTCTTACAATCACAGCTATCATCACTCGCAGCTACTATCACTCCTGGCAATGGTAAGGGTCAAGGACAGGGGTTTGGTCAAGGGCAAGGTGCCGGTACTGGAAGACAGGGGGGTATATGGGGTGCGTTAGGTCAACGTATGATCCTCGTTGATGAACAGGGAATCGTGGTAAGCGACACCTCAGGTGAGCTGAATGGGCAGACCTTGACTTCCAGCCAACTTACAAACGGGGTACCTGTGATGATCAAAGATACCCTGGTCGGGACGATCCTGGTCACTCCAAACGATTTTTCCGGCACGAACACGCCTGCCGCGCAATTTTTGACCTCAGTGAACAAATCCATCATCCTTTCTGTGGCTTTTGCGAGTGTAATTGCTTTGCTTATCGGGACGATCCTATTTATTCAAATTACTGCCCCGCTGCGACAGTTGAACAAAGCCGCCAGTGGTATCGCAAATGGCGATCTCAGCCAGCGTGTTGCGATTCGTTCTCAAGATGAGTTAGGCGAACTCAGCCAGACCTTTAATCAGATGGCTGAGAGTCTGGATCGTGCCGAAACCCAGCGCCAACATCTGATAGCTGATATAGCGCATGAGTTGCGTACACCCATCACCGTGATCCAGGCCAACCTTGAAGCCATGCTGGATGAAGTCTTGCCTTTGGATGTAGAGCAAGTGGCTGTGCTCCATGATGAGACATTACTGCTGGGCCGGTTGGTAGCTGACCTTAGGCTGCTTTCACAGGTTGAAGCAGGTGCACTCAAGCTGGAACGCCAGGAAACAGATGTCGTTGGCTTGATTCACCGAGTAGTTGAAAAAATCAAAGTCCAGGCCCAACAGAATAGTGTCACCCTGGAGAATGAAATTGAAGAGAATTTACCAAAAATCTGGATCGACGCGGATCGCATCACACAGGTATTGAATAACCTGATCGGTAATGCCCTGCGATATACACCCCGCGATGGCAAAATCGTTGTGAGCGCCACCAAATCCACTGGTTTAAGAGACGCAATCCAAATATCTGTTACCGATACCGGCCCTGGGATAGACCCGGAAGCATTGCCTTTTGTGTTCGACCGTTTCTATCGAGCAGATCAATCACGGGCGCGAAATAGTGGAGGATCTGGACTGGGATTGGCTATTGTCAAACAGTTGGTCGAAGCACATGGGGGAAAAGTAGAAGCAATCAGTCCAGTATTCTCTGAGGCCGACAAACAGGGGTATGGCACAAGAATAACGATTACTTTACCGGGTATGGCGCTAAAAATATCAAGGAAAGATGCTCCAACGATATCTCGGAAAACTTGAAGAAGTAGCCTCTCAGATACATCTATCTCAAATAATCTCGCCATTCCTATAACACCTATGTTCCACTCCACACAACAGCGCTGGAGTGCTTTAAAAGCGCTGCAAAATGGAAAGGTGAAAATTGCGAAAACCAAGGATCGTCATTGGGTAGATTCCTCAATCCATATGTGCATATTTAAAAACGGCCATCTTCAAGATATCTACCAGAGGTAAATAAAGCAGGGTAACGATCAAGGTGAGTACAACCAGATTGAATGGGATAGCGGTCATCAGGAAGCCTTGAGTAGCCAGGATACTCACAACAATGACGTCCAGGACTGTGCCCAATATCATCCAACGGCTGGGGACCGATTTCCAGAAATGACGCCTTTCCCGAACCAAGTAGACATTGATCTGGCCGGTAAAAACCAGCATCACGAACATCAGGGTTTGCATTTGGGTCAATGGTAGATGGAATAGGTCATTTGATGCATATAAAAATGTAAACGATAAAATCAAGGCGGGAATTGCTAGAAGGAAAGCCACCTGCATCAGAGTCCGAATTTGCCATCGATCGGGCTTGTTCGAATAAGATACATTATCTGTAGAGATCGACATAGTAACAAAATCATTCGCAAAAAGCAGCAAGACAATCAGTAATGGGGTAACGACAAATTCTCCAGTAAGGATAAACCCCAGGCTCAAAAAGAGAGCAATTTGGAATGTTTTTATAATTTTATTAAGTGTGTACGTCAACATCCGTTGATAAATCTGGCGGCTGGTTTTAACAGCTTCGAGGATGTTGCTCAATCCGGGGGTAGTCAAAACCAGGCTGGCGGCAGCTTTAGCTACGTCTGTCGCGCTGGCAACCGCGATACCTACTTCCGCTTGTTTTAAAGCTGGAGCATCATTAACACCGTCACCAGTCATACCAATGATCTGGCCCGTACTCTGGAGTGCCTGCACAAGATGGAATTTATCTTCTGGAAAGACTCCAGCAAAAATATTGCATTGTAAAGTCTCAGCGCTAACCTGATCATGGAGACTCTCAGAATCGCATGTCGAACCTGTGATGCCTACCTGTTCAGCGATGGCTTGAGCGGTTAGCGAATCATCTCCGGTTACCATCAGTACGCGCACTCCCAGGTCGTTCAATTCTTGCACCAAAGCCTGAGAATCTGCCCGTGGGGCATCTTGCAGGGCGAGCAGACCTGCTAACTGCAAAAGCCCTCCCTGGAGACCGGCAGCCACTGCCAGCACCCGGTATCCTTTTCCAGCTAACCCTGCCACATCCTTCTCTATCTCGGCGCCTGTTCCAACCAGGGCTGCGATGGTTAATGGAGCGCCTTTGACGACTTGCAATGTTGTTCCATCCGGATGGCGTACCAGGGCTTCTGAGCGCTTTAAGGCTGGATCGAAGGGTGTGACATGAAGGATGGTATCCGTGATTTTCAGTTCTTTCTGGCGGGCAGCCTCCAGGATGGCCATATCGAGTGGGTCCTGGGTGGCTTCTTCAGATGCCAATACACCCCAAAGCAAAACATCTTCTTCACTGTGGGGTGGATATGCATGCACCGCGCCCAAAGTTAAACGATTTTCCGTGAGCGTCCCGGTCTTATCGCTGGCTAATATGCTCATTGCAGCAGCTTCTTCAATTGCTGATAGGCGTGTAACCAACACGCCATTTCGCGCCAACTCCGAAGCGCCCAATGCGGTTGCCAGGGTAAACGTCGCTGGCAGTGCTACTGGAACCGAAGCCACCAGGATGATGAGTGCAAAGGGTAGAATAACCGGCCAGGCTATTTGAGAAAACAAGGAATATAGGACCACGATGATCACCAGGACAATATCAGCGATGATTAGATATTTCACGATGGAAAAGATAATCTCTTCCAGGTGGCTGGCCGTTTTCGCTGTCCGTACCAGTTCTGCTGTTTTGCCAAAATTGGTCTTAGCTCCGGTTGCTGTTACTTCGCCACTAGCCTCACCGCGTTTGACTACTGCGCCTGCGAATGCCTGGTGACCTATTCCGCCTTCCACCGGTATAGATTCTCCCGTAAGAGCCGATTGATCCATTTGAATTTGGCCTTCCGTCAGGTTCACATCGGCTGGCACAAGGTCGCCCATTCGTAGGTGAATGTAATCACCGGGAACCAGATCCTGCGCAGGCACAAGCTGCCAATGATCATCTCTTAGAACCCTGGTTTGTACGGTAAGCTGTTGGCGCAGCAACGCCAAAGCACCCTGGGCGCGATTTTCTTGTACATAGCTCAAGATGGCGTTAAACACCAGCAATAGTCCAATGACGATCGCCTCGACATCTTTGCCTAAATAAAGCTCTAGAATGACCGTGATCTCCAGCATCCAGGGCACCGGAGCCCAAAATTTTCCCAGAAAAGTAAGGATGGGATGTCTTTTTTCTTCAGCCACCGCATTTGGGCCATATTGATTTAGACGTTGCGCTGCTTCCTGGCTGCTCAGCCCGGTTGATGATGCCTTGGATTGGGCTGCTTGAATTGGATGAATGGGTTCAGCATCGGTCATATATTCCTCCCTACTACTTTTCCAAAGATTCGATCCTCAATATTTGCCCCAATAAAATTCAGACTATTGGATAAACACAATTGTCTGATTCGGCAAATGGAGATATAGAAAAGTTAAAATAAAAACATTCGAAAGAAATAATTATTAATATACTCAGTATACAACGAATCGATTAATGATCTTTTGGGCAAATCTTCAGCTTGATGGGGAGGTCTAAACTCATCATATGTTATTCACCAGTATCATCCTTCACGCCTTCACACACGTTATGGTGGTACGCAAGCTGGACAACCTATCCCTGTGGTCTGATCGCTTCCTGCAGGCAAGTTACGGTGTGGCGCTCGGTTTACAGCTTTGAGTGTTATTTACTCCCCTGGCGAACCTTTTTAGGGTGGTGCTGTTGGATTAGAGGACATGGTTAGTCATGATCCCGGTTGTGGTTATCTCGTCTTTGATAGGGGTATATATGACGTGTTGGATCCTGAATGTTGTCTCAATTAGGGAATGACTGGCGTGGGTAAAACCCAAGCACCTCAAACTGTCAGCCGATATAAAACCAGATACGCGAGAGGAATGCTTTCTAGATGTGCGAAGCCGGCGTTTTGCGCCAGGTCAGCTATTTGCGTTAGGTTCAGGCGGTGTGCCAGGGGAGGCCCAAATTCTTCCTCCTGATATGGCCATTCCAAGATGCAAATCCGCTGGCAAGACACGCGCCCGGCCTCTTGCAGGACTTTGAGCGGTTCGTCTGATTCATGCAAGAGCAGGCCGAAAAACACCAGATCAAACGATGCATTGGGGTAAGGCAATGCCTCAGCGGTTGATTCGCGGAAATCACCTTTGGGTACGAAACGTTTGGCGGCAACGATCATCTCGGGGTTGACATCCACCCCTGCCACCTCTAATCCATGCTGGACAAATGCTTCGGCAAATAGACCCGAGCCAACCCCCACATCCAATACACTTTTAAGGTCCACAGATTCTAAACATAGGGCTACCACGCGATCAACTTCAAGTCGAGCCACCCGTTCAGGTGCGCGTAGCCGATCAACACTGCCATCGTAAAGTTTTTCGTGCATGCTATCCAACCTTTTTCGTTCCGAATTTTAATATACTATAGATCGGGCAGTAGCCCAGTAAACCGGTTAACAGGGGTACAACCCCGATAATCTTAAGGAATATTCCCCAACCAGCAGTCACAATCCCGCTCCAACCCAAGAGAAGCAAAATAATGCCTAATTATACGCGCGACACGATCCCAATCGGCCTCGTTCGCCTTGAAAATCATACCTTCTCCTCGAAATTAATCAAATCCATTATGTATACTATATTTTAGATGGGGATAAGTGTTTACGGTGGCAGATTTTTATTGATAATCTCTTCTGGTGTGACGATCAGGATGTATTGTTCTATCTAGCGCAATCTCTCGAAATATACCGGGTGATCAAACAAAAGAACAAGGATAAATTGTGGAGTATACTGACAGATGCAAAACTGCCCAAGGAATAACACGATGATCAGTTCACAACAATTTAATCTTCTTGTTCGGGTCCTGCCCATTCTCGAGCATGCCGATCCAGGACTGTTACGTGAATTCCAGCAAAAAGCTTACTTTGCCCGCATTCCTGAGGGCCACGACGTGTTTGTCGAGGGCGACAGGGCTGACGCAATCGCCCTGCTGATCTCGGGCGTCGTCAGGGTATACAAAATCGGTGAGACGGGGCGCGAGATCACCCTGTACCGCTTTGGGAACGGCGAATCCTGCATACTGACTGCCAATGCCATCCTGAGCCAGAAGAATTTCCCCGCCATTGCCACGGTCGAGAAAGAAGCCGAAGCGGTGATGATCCCCGCGGAAACTTTCAGGGATTGGGTCCGGCGTTATGATCTGTGGCGTGAATTTGTTTTCGATCTGCTCTCCGAACGCCTTTCCTCGGTCATGGCGACTGTCGAGGAGGTAGCCTTCCGCCGTATGGACCAACGGGTGGCAACCTTTCTCTCCGAACGACTGAGTCAGTCTAATTCGATCCATATCACGCATCAACAGATCGCGGCAGAACTGGGAAGTTCGCGGGAAGTGATCAGCCGCATCCTCGAGGATTTTTCCGCGTTGGGGATGATCAGCGTTTCCAGGGGGACGATTAAAGTGCTGGACCAGGAAGCCCTGCAAACCCGGTCGGTTGTGTGACTTTGTCACAGACAATTTGGTTAATTTCTCCTATACTGTGGACATGATTAATTCAAATCAAATGAATAGGAGAAATAGTATGAATCCCTTTGTGAAATTTATGGCTTCCCCCGCTGGCCGTATCACCCGCATCATTGCCGGCATCGCCTTCATCGCCCTCGGTCTACTGGTCGTTCATGGAGTGGGCGGGATTATACTGATGGTGGTTGGCCTTCTGCCGCTGGTCGCTGGGCTGTTTGACTTCTACGTCTTTGCCCCTCTGTTTGGCGCCCCACTTGGTGGCAAGCAGATTCGATCAGTTAACTAACAGACGTATTAATTTCAACGAGGCAATACAAGCCGGAACCCGAGCGGTGGCTTAGCTACACTCGGGTTCCGGCCATGATTACTGCAGGAACCATATGACACATGATGCTTTCTTCGAGAAGCTACGCAGTTCTCCCCTCCCAGTGGTGGTTGACTTCTGGGCTCCCTGGTGTGGACCCTGTCGGTCGATCAAACCAACTATTGAAAAATTAAGCCAGGAATACTCTGGTCGGGTAGACGTTTGGGAGGTAAACGCAGATCTTGATCCCTCCCTGCTCCGTTCCCTGCGCATTTATAGTATCCCAACCATAATTGCTTTCCATTCCGGCCAGGAGACTGGACGGCGCACTGGGGCGGGATCTGCTTCTGGCGCTCCAGGCTTTCGATGGCACGTTTGACCGTCAACCAGATCAACTCCTCTTTCTCGCCCGTCCAGAACTGGGTCAGTCCTGGTAGCACATCCATGCGTACCATCTCACGGATGACTTGATAGCTGAAAGAGTGAAAGGTGTGGACTTCGGGTTGGAGCACCTCTGGCAGACCAGTTTGCTCCAGGTGGGAACGGAACTGCTGGCGTGCCAGGGTATTGAACATCAGCACACGCATAGCATGCGGTGGAATGTTGCAGTCCATCACCAGATGCTTGATGCGGCAAGCCATGGTGTAGCTCTTGCCTGAGCCTGCCACGGCCAGGACACGTGCATGCATATCCACGGGGTGATGGATGACGGCTTGTTGCTCGTCAGTTAGATTGATGTCTTTCATGTAAATAACCTCCTTAAAAATATGAGGGGCAGCCTAAATCAAGAGCTGCCCCTTTATTGTGAGATTCCAACGATGGGATGAAGAACTATTCACTGAATGGAAGTATGGGTGATCAGGGTGGATCGATCAGGTTGGTGTTATTTGCCTCGACACCACTCGCCATCCGCCTTGTGGGAATACCACACGCGACCATCCTTGTCCCAACGCTTCATCTCGCATTGGTGGATCGGGCACCAGGCAGGATTGTCTTTGCCATCGTTCTTCACATTTTCCTTCTTGCTTTCTTCCACCCTGCTCTCCGTCTGCCGTGAACCATTACGATAGTACACAAAGGGTGTGCAGCCATTCTTGAGTAAATAGTTGATGGCATTAGTAACTTTCTCCAGTAACTCTGATCCGCTGTCACCACGTAAAGTGATCTGGCACTCAAAGCCATTTGGATCGACATAGCGGGTATTCCATGAAGCAGGGGCTTCAGGAAAATCATTGACCTTTGTGTTGTGATTATTATTGGCGTCCATTGCATATCTCCTTTCTAAGAGACGAAAAGAGCACCTTCCTGCCGAAGGAAGGTGCTCAGTTGAATAGGGTAGATCTGTTTAGTATTTATCAAGGGATGCACCGCAGTCATTGCAGACTTCCTTGATGTCATCCCACACATCGCCAGCGCTGAAATGCATACTGCCTTGGTACGATGTGTGCTCGTGTGGGCACTGCGCTTGAAACAGGAGTTTAGCAAAGTCTTCCAGACTGACCCATTTGGGCTCGTTACCGCTACCATCACACATTGGGCAAGGGACATGACGGGTGTATTTGTGGCCCTGGCAGTCCTCAGCTTCGCCTAGAGGCACGTAAGCCTCGCCGTTGCAATGCTCGCATTGTGTA
>CAZXPK010000116.1:0-11423 GCA_964642565.1 uncultured Anaerolineaceae bacterium | reverse complement strand
CATTCGTGTATTCGTGTTTTATTCGTGGATGGTTAATTTATTAGAACCACTTGCGAATAAGATCATCAAAAGTATACAAATAAACCCTCAATGACTTCAATAATTCAGGTGTTTTGGGTAAGTTTTCTCTACAATTTCCTCCACGAATACTCCGAAAAATCCTATCAACCCCATTCACCTCACAATATTGTAATTTCCTCCTTCTCTTCTCCATCTCTGCTTGACATCCCTCAATCGCCCGATGTATACTTACCAGCTACAGCAATCCTCATGCATAATTCATCCAAAAACTCACAATCTAAGGAGTAAATCATGCCTACATTTTCTCGAATGCCGCGCTACGACATCCGCAATGACGGGGCTGGTCCTTATGCCATTTTCTATTGTGATTCCTGCGGACGTGAATTTCGCAGCCAGCCAGATCTCGCCAATACTGTCAAACAAGATCTCGGGCGGTCTGCCCTTGGCGGTTTGCTGCGTAAAGTCCCTCTGGTAGGGAGCAGTGTGGCAGATAATGTCGTCGGGCAAGACCCGCGCTACACCTACAAGATGACCCCTGCCCAGCTAGAATCGGCTTGGAATCAGACGCAGGTGCATTTCCGTGAGTGTCCAACCTGCAACCGCATCGTTTGTCTATCCGATTTCGATACCCAGAGTGGGTTTTGTCAGGAAGACAGCCCCCGCACCGAAGAGATATCTGAAGCACGCGGTGCCCAGGCAGGCGCCGCGATTAAAGGGTTCGCCACCGCATTTGGGTTGGGAGATGCATTTAAGAATGTAGGTAAAGCAGTGGAAGCCGCTGGTAAGGCTACAACCCAAATGGCACAATGCCCCAAGGATGGCACCCTGGCTGCCCCAGGAACGAAATTCTGTCCGGAATGTGGCACTCTGATGACCCAACCGGCAGCCGCCCTGTGCCCGAAATGCGGTACCGACACACATGGTGCTAAATTCTGCCCGAATTGTGGTACGAAAATGGAACAGGCTCCGGTAAAATGCCCAAACTGCGGTGCAGATACCAAAAGCGCCAAATTCTGCCCCGAATGTGGGACGAAACTCGCGTAATCCCCTGGCATTACACTCGTAAATCAAAGGGCAGGTGGATCACTACCTGCCCTTTTGCTTTTATGTTCATGAGGCCCTGAGATGTTTCTTACGCTCCAGGTATGTAAGCACCGTGCTCACATAAGCTGCGTGGCTCCAGGTAAGCGGGCTGACCGAAACCGGTTGGTCGGTATATGGATCCACTTGCTCGGCTAAAATCCCGCTTGGCAGGGCATGGGCAGCCACCCATTCCAGAAGCTCCATTGACAGTTTCAAATCATCCGGATGTTTTGCCATCAGGGCGTACCATTCTGCCAGCCAAAGGGTACAGATAAACCATGGGTTACCCGGCACGTTGGAGATATCCTGGCTAACCTGGTGATAATGGTCATTGGTATAGCGTGCCACACCCCCCACAATCGTCTTCACCCACAGCTGCTCCCGGATGGCTTGCATGGTGGACAGGATCTTCGGGTCATCCGGCGGGTACATGCCAAATTGCCACAATCCAACCAGGCTTGCATCAATCGTCCCATCATTATCCCAGCTGCCATCCTCTTTGATATTCACCATTCGTGCAAAGCGGTTGAGCCCAGGTTGCCACAAATGGGCTTCCACCCCGCTTTTGATCTCTGCTGCTGCTTGTTGATAATTTTGTGCTCGCTCCGTCTCATCGAATGCACCAGCAAAATGAGCTGCGGCATTCAAGCCACCCCATGTGGCACCTACGGTCCAGCTCAAAATGCCCAGGCGTTCCTCCCATAGATCATAACTTGGGAGGGGTAAACCACTGCTCTTATCACGGAAACCAGCCATGAAATCTGCCAGGGGGCAAATCAAGGACCGGTACAGCGGCTTGATGAATGAGACGTCGCCATAACGATAAAAATGCTCCCACAGTGCCCATAATACCAGGGAGGTCTCATCCTCCTGGATGGGTAAATGCTTCTCCCCATCCACCGCCCATGGCAGCCAGCTGGAAGCCAGTGATCCATCCGGGTTATATTTATGCAGCAGATAACCTTCGCGGCTGTGCACCTTGTCACAGAATTTGAAAAACGCCCGAGGCAGGTCAAGGTAGCCTGCCTTGTTCAGCGCATGTGCGACCAATGCCCCATCCCGTGACCACATGTAACTGTAGGTGTCCCGCACATCCGAGGAGATGTCCGAATCGTTGGCCGCTATGACCGCGCCCCCCTCATCAATCTGGGTGCGCATGGTTAACAGGCTGCGTTTATACTGGTTAATCACCTGCTGCGGTAACCCTTCCATTTCCGGCATGTGCACCTTCAGCCACAAGCGCCAGAAAGCTGCTGTCCGGTCGATGAATGACTGCGGACCTCGTTGGCGCACCATCCGGTTAAGCGTGGTTACTCCTTCGAAGTCCGAGCTGATTGCCATCCAATAGTACAGGATGCGGGTCTGACCGGTCTTGATTTGTAAGTTAAAACCAATGGTTGAGTCAACCGATCCATGTGCCACCACCCCACTTTCAAGCTGTCCATCCTCTGCATCCCTCCAGGTGCCCTGCAGGTTGCGGATTTCCTTTAATCCACATGCCCATTGGTGAATACCCATCACCAACCCTGGGTAGCTGTCCTGTGAAGGTGACCATCCGGGTCCTGGCTCACCCTCAGTGGTTGCGACTGCCCCATTCATCATGAACCAGTATTTATCCTTATAGTGAAATATCGACCGGCGTTCAGGCTCATAGTATGCAGTATCCCCAATGTCGTTGCCAGCGATGTGAAAATCATGGTGGAAGAATAGCCTTATCTCATGATCCCTTATGTCCAGGTTGCTGATTTCCATCCGCCGGATGAACAGGTCCTCGTGGAAGTCCACCATGTCAGCCGATTGGATACCTATTTTTAAATCCGGGTGTTCCAACCTCACCTCGCTCACCAGGGTTTCCGATTGGTACTTCAACGACCGCTGCCACTTTTCATCATCGAACCAGCGCAATTGCCCATCCACCCACACCCCCGTGCGGAATGGATGCCCCAGAGCATGATTTTCCTGCCCGACGTGTGGCCAATATAGATCGCGGATATGGTAATTTTGATCGAAAGCTACAAGTAAGCTGCCATTTCCAAGGGGCAGGTCTCTGGGCATGCTATTCCTCCTTACCACTACCTTCGGTTAACACCGCCTTCATTGGAGCTGAGGATCATTTGATCCCGATACATCCGGGTATCACCACGGGTGTGGATATCCAGGATTATACTCACATATAGATTAACAGTTTAAGAGTGCAAAAGTGAGCCTGTCACTATTCGCTCAGATTATTCATCTAAGGTTCTTAGGAGGATGAATATGACCAGTTTACAAGACTTTCGAAAAATGAAGGATGATTTTTTTGTTCAGGATGGTCAAAGCCCATTGACCCCCGGGCAAAAAAAGGCATTCAAGGGGCTTATATATTTTCCACCCAATCCGGCATTAAACCTTGAAGTCACCGTGGAAGAATTCCCGGATAAACAGCGTATCGAGATGCAAACCACCACCGGCGATATTCAAGAATACGAGCGTTATGGCAAGTTCAGCTTCATGGTTGAAGGTCATCTGGTTGAGCTGACTATCTATCATAGTGAAGACGGTTATTTTCTACCCTTTGTAGACAGTCTGGCGAGTAAGGAAACCTATCCGGCTGGGCGCTATCTTGAACCTGAAGCCTTGGGCAACAATCGTTTCCGGGTGGACTTTAACCTGGCTTACAACCCTTATTGCGCCTATAACGAATACTGGTCTTGCCCCCTGACGCCATTTGAAAACCATATAAAAGTACCCATCCGTGCGGGTGAAAAACTCTTCCACTAATATATGGGGGAGAGGATGAAACTTTCCGCCCTCTCCCAAATTACTGCGGTAATAACCTTCCAACGTTTTGACGTTTAAACGTTCCAACGTTCATACGTGATAACGCTCTAACGTTCATATGTGATAACCTTCCAACGTTCTAACCTGTTAACGTTCCAACGTTCAAACGTTTATCGGTTTACGGTAGATTGTGCCGCGTTTGACCACCCGATAACCCATGCTCTCATACAAGTGTAAGGCACCCGAGATGTTCTCAGCATCCACTCCAAGTCCTGCCTCCGTCATACCCCGCTCTTTAATGGCGATCAGGCTCAGCGCAATCAAGGCTTTCGCCACTCCCTGCTTCCGCCATGGGCGGCGTACGCAGATATTCTCGGTATAGCCGCGCTTTCGACCATAGATTTCATTCTGGTCTTTATCGATGAAACTCAGCACCATCCCCACCACCTGTTCCCCCTGCCAGGCCACCCGCCACAAGCTCGGGTCGTAATCTGGGTCATTCATGAAGCGCTCGAACTCTTCCCATGGGTCGGGGATGTAACCCCAGTGATCGCGGAAGGCTTCGTTGGATGCCTCCCAGATCGGTCGAACGTGCTCAGGTGCCACAGGTCGCACTTCCACACCCGCTGGCAAGGATAGATCAGGGATGTTCTCCAGGTCTGGGCGTACCATCTCGAACGTATAGCGCACTGCCTGATATCCTCGGTTTTCCAGCAGGTTTATTCTGGCGGTTTCAGTGCTGCTGACGAAATTGTCCAGCAGGCAGGGAGCATCCGCGGGTAGCTGCCCGCTTTCCTTGAGCTCCTTGGCAATCTGGCATAGGCGCTCTTCGTTGAAACGCAGCAATGTGCTGCCAATCCCCTTATGGCGCCACTGTGGCAGCACGTTGCCCAGCTGGAAGCCGATCCATTGACCGCTGCCTTCCACCGACCACCAGGCACGGCCATAACCAACCACCTCATCATTGACCTCTGCGAATAGCATGTCTGTGTAAGGGTTACAATTGTGTAGGTGTCCATAGGTATTGGCGACATCTTCCAGCTTCTCAGAACGCTCGAGCCCATCCGTGTCCGCACAGCCATGCAGTATTGCCACGATCTTGGGGTAATCCGCTTCACCGTCAAAGCCGCGCCAGACCAGCCCCGGAATATCTATCGTTCGGGGGTAAGATATTTTTTCTAAGATTTCAGTATCGATTTTCATAATGTTTTCCATATCGTATTCTATATTTTTAGTCATGTTTATACTTCCACTTACTTCAGGAATGGTTCATTTGCCTCAAAGTCCGCCGAGAACAGTTTAACTATTCCATAAATGTCTCTGGGGGCTCCGCACTCTCTGTGGTGGATTGGCTGATAACAGCCGTCCCTTCAGGTCCTCCGTTCTTTGGTAGCTTGAATTTAAGCCATGCTGGGATGGCACTCCCGAGCGCTGCTAGGCCGGTCACATAGAAAGGCAGGCGTGGGCTGTAGGTTTCCCAAAGCTGGGCACCTAAGGCTG
Organism: uncultured Anaerolineaceae bacterium; assembly: GCA_964642565.1. Taxonomy (GTDB): domain Bacteria; phylum Chloroflexota; class Anaerolineae; order Anaerolineales; family UBA4823; genus FEB-25. Next base: position 6,059 of record CAZXPK010000116.1, on the reverse strand, counting down.
GTGCCGGCAGCGATACCAACCCCAGGCTGGTCCCAAACAAACCGAAAGCCGTACCACGTAGCTTCTCCGGCACCGCTTTACTGATCAACGAGTTGTACGCTGGAGACATCATTCCCACGCCCAGACCGAACAGCGCCCAAACCGCCACGTAACCCCAAAAACCTTTCACTTGCATAAAGGTGAACATGGCGATGAACTCGATCAGGAAACCTATCACAATGCCCACCCGCTCACCTTTTTTATCTGCTAGCCAGCCTGCTGGCATGGTAACCAGCATCATACAGCCACCAAACACGGAGCCCAGCCAGCCAATCTGCTGGAAGCTCATCCCACCGATTTGTTCCAGGTAAACCGGCATCAGATTGTTGGAGAGCGAAAAGGCGATATCGCGAATCCCGTCGGTGATCAGCACCCAGGTGATTACCCCTCCGCTCAGCAGCAACCCTACCATGGCGCTTAGGTCAGTACGTAAGTTACCTAGCGAAAGTTTTTGCGGGTTGGCTTCATGCCCACGCGCGGCTGTACGAGCCATGCTCACCCGAATGATCGTGCCAAAGAAATATAACACCCATGCACAAGCTAGCATGATGCGAAACCCATATGCATCCGCCAGGTACCCACCCAGGGGCGGACCCAGCACGCTGACGATCATGAACAGCGCATCCGATATGCCAAATACTCGTGCCCGGTTCTTTTCAGACGATTGCTCAGCGATAAATGCACTGTAGCTGGGTCCAATCAGCGCGCGCGTGATCGCACTGAAAACCATCCCGCTCATCACCCACTGCCAGGTGGGTGCGAAGATAAAGCCTATGTAGGTCAGGTTCCCCGCCACACTGCCTAGTGCGATGCTGCGTAACCGTCCCAACGAATCAGATACCCATCCTCCCAGGATCTGAACTACCAGCGGTACGATTTGTGAGATGGTGAAGAATAAACCAATCTGCACCACACTGGCATTCAGCTCCTTCAAGTAAAGTGGAAGCAGCATCCCATACATCTCGCTACCCACGTTCGCCAGAATCATGGCGACCATGAACGGCAGTAATACTTTGTTCAATAATGGCCCAGGGTTAGCCGGGTTTTTTACATTCTCCATACAAACATCCTTTACAATCGCTCTTTCTTTTCGATGTTCCCGATCGGGTTCATCCCAGATCACTCAATCCTTAGGCTTAATCGCCCGTGTGGCAATATAGCCTGGCATGTACTTTCCCAAAGGCGAATCCTGTTGGTCTTCGTACAATCCGGTTAAGATGAAGCCTGCCTCCAACTGCCCACCAATCTGTTCTTCGATAGAATGGCTGAATTCCAGGGGGGATTCCTCTCCGAATATATGCTGGCGCTCCTCATCGCTTAGCTGGGTGGCGTCAAACGGCAGGGGATATTTCACCTCGAACACTCCCTTCTCCGCCAATGGAAAATCGAAGATATACATGCATGGGTTCCCGAATCCTGCCAATAAAACGCCTCCTGGGCGTAGGACGCGGAATGCCTCCCGCCAGACGGGGCGCACCTCTGGGCAAAAGACGTTCGATACGGGGTGGAAAACCATGTCAAAGCAGCTATCCCCGAAAACCGAAAGATCACGCATGTCGCCTTCAATGGTGATCAACATCAGCCTATCCCGCTTGGCAACCATCCGGTCTTGCTCAAGCTGCCTGGGAGAATTATCGAAAACTGTGACGTTCGCCCCTGCTGCCGCCAGGACGGGCCCTTGCTGCCCTCCACCCGATGCCAGGCACAGGATATCCACCCCATGTAAGTCATCAGGGAACCAATCGCGTGGCACTGACTTTTGCTCGGTAAGCAACACCGACCAATCCCCTTTTCGCGCCGCCGCAATCCTCTCGGGGCTGGAGGGTTTGGTCCACGGGTTGCCATATTCCACTTGCCGGTCCCATTTCTCTCTGTTGTATGCACATACATCCATCTCACACATCCTTCTGATAAGTTCCCAGATGGTTTGCCAACTGGAAACCAACCGATTCATATAATCTTATCGCTGCCGGATTATCTTCATATGCAGATACGATTGCGCTACGCATTCCACATTCTTGCAAGTGATGCAATCCTTCCATCATTACAGCCCTGCCTAATCCCTTTCGGTGGAAATCCGGGTGGGTACCCACGGGTTCGAACAGCCCGACCTTATTGACCAGGTCGGTCCACACAATACAAAATGAAACCACCTGCCCGTCCGGAGACACTGCCACGATATCCTGGTCGGGTCGATAAACTGGAGAACGCATGAAGTTTGTAAAGCGCTCCAGGTAGCGTTCGAAGGATGCTGATGAGCCAAACGCTCCATATTGCGCCCTCGCCCGAGCAGCCACTTCAAGCTCACCCTTACACTCACGCGCCTTAAATCCCTCCACCAACTCGGCTGTGGGAATCGTGCCATCCAGGCTTCGGGTAAGATGCGCCATTCCTCGCCCAAGTCGGTAACCCCGCTGACTGAAGTGATGACACAGTATCCCATCATCATGGGAGACCCATAACACATAAATGGTCTTCCTGCCCTTCCCACGCGCCACTCGCAGCGCTTCTTCCTCAGCCCACACGTACATCTCTGTGGCTAACCAGCTGCCCCTGAGTTCTGGTTGGACGTAAACGTCAAAGCCCACCCAATCAGGTGAGATCAACACCCAACCCAAGAGCCTCCCAGGCTGTTCCGGGTCATCCCACAGGTGAATCTGGTCCCAGAAATCTCCTTCGAGGGGCGGGTAGTACAGCCACCAGCTCAAGTCTCCCGCATGAATATAATATGTGCCATTGTCAGCCTTACGTCCCTGCACAAGCAGGTTGCGCATGGCTTCCAGGTCACCCTCGTCTCGGTAAGCTCTCGGCTCGTTCATGCTTTCTCCACCAGCTTGTCCCATTCGTGAGTCAATTTTTCCAGCGCAGCTTGGGCCTTGGCATACTTCCAGCTCAGCTCATTGATGATTTCAAATCCTTTCGAACCGCTGGCATGCTGCAGCTCATGCGAGATACGTTGCACAGTTTGCTCTTGCGCGCGGATGCGTTGTTCTAATTTCTCCAGTGCCTGCTGGAGTCGTCGTGTTTCCTGGCTGTTATCCCGTACCAAAGGCTTGGAAGGTAGAAGCATGCGCGGGGCTTGTGAGCTGGAGCCCGTCCGTTGCAGCACGAACTGGCGGTAAGTCCCATTGAACGTATTCAACCTTCCTTCCCTGAGCTCCCAAATCTGGCTTGCGAGCTGGTCGATCAGGTAGCGGTCGTGTGAGACCAATAGGATGGTGCCCGGGTAATCCTGTAAGACCTGCTGGAGCACTTCTCGTGCCGGCAGGTCAAGGTGGTTGGTGGGTTCGTCCAGCAGCAGGAAATTCGCCCTGCTGAGTGCCAGGATGGCCAATGCCAATCGCCCGCGTTCGCCTCCGCTCAGGGCACCGACCGGCTTGAACACCTCATCCCCGCGGAACAGGTACAGCGCCAGGTGACTTCGCGCCCTCTCTGGGTCCATCTCATGGTTGCTGATCAGCTCATCCAGCACGGTATTTTCAGGGTTCAAGTTATCATGCGCCTGCGCAAAGTAGCCAATTTGTAGGCTCGCTCCTAGACGCACTTCGCCCACCAGGGGCTCCATTTGCCCAAGTATGGTTTTGAGGAATGTCGTCTTTCCGCTGCCGTTCGGACCGATTAGCGCCGCGCATTCACCCCGCCGGAGCTCCAGGCGTTGCACCTGGAACAGCTTGTGCCCCGGGTAGCCGATGAGAGCATTTTCAGCTCGCAAGATGATATTGCTGCTGTCGCTTGCTGGTACTAGGCGGGGTCGGATCATCGGGGGTCGCCCTGGTATTTCAAGTGCGTTCACCTTGCGGATTGCCTCGATCACATCCAATGGTTTATCCGCACGTAGGTCAAGCTCATGCCAGTTCCTGCCACTACGCAGAACCATGATCCCGTAAGCCTCCACAGCCGCCAGCTCACGTGTCACCTTACGTAGGGTACCTAGTGCACGTGCATGTGTGCTGGCACGCACCCAATTGCGCTGGACGAAATCCATCTCTTTCTGCAACCGCTCCTTCTCTTCCTTGAACACCCGCTGAGCATAATCCCAACGCGCCTCCCGCTGGAGCAGGTAGTTGCTGTAATTGCCGGAATAAACCTCAATCCCCGCATGGCTCATTTCCCAGATCGTGCTCACGGTAGTATCCAGGAAGTATCGGTCGTGGCTTGCTACCAACACTGCTCCATTCCATTCCTTCAAGGTGTGCTCGAGCCATTCGATGGCTTCAGCATCCAGATGATTGGTCGGCTCATCCAGCATGAGCAGAGCGGGTTTTTCAAGCAGCAGACCCGCCAGCAGCAAGCGCGTTTTTTGACCGCCGCTCAGGTGACTGAGCGGCATTTCCCAGGTCTGCTTGCCCAACCCCAGCCCTTGCAAGGTTTGCTGGATACGCAGGTCATAATCGTATCCACCTGCATGCTCAAAGGCTGCTTGCAGGTCACCATACGTGGTAAGCATCTCTTCGGTATAACAGCCACCTGCCATATCCGCTTCCAGCATATGCAGGCGGTCCTGCTGATCCTGCAAACCGCTGAAGACGGTTAGCATCTCGGCATATACTGTACTTTCACCCCTGGTAAGCACCGCTGAGCCAGCAGCTCGCGCGGAGGCACCTGTAGCCGAGGTTTTTCCAAGGGAATCACTGGCTTCCTGGCACAGGTATCCCAGCCGCTTGCCACGCGCAATATGAATCGTGCCCGTGGTAGGCGGGTTCAAACCTGCCAGGATCATCATCAGTGAAGTTTTACCAATCCCGTTTGGACCGATCAAGCCAATCTTGCTGTCATTGGCAATCGTCACCGTTATCCCGCGGAACAGGTCAAACGCCCCAAAGGATAAACCCAGATTATGCGCAGATAAAATAGACATTCTTCCTCCAACCGTTATCGTAGGGGTGAAGCATCAGTTATTCCATTCATCAAATCTAGATATACTCCGTAACTGATGCTTCGCCCATTTCTTTCATCAGCTTGCCGTATCATCAAACCTGAATAATTCTTGTTGCTGATGCTTCGCCCATCCGCTCCGTCAGAATCCACCTCATCACCCATTCCGGTGTAGCTTGCCGGTGCGCTTGGCATAGCGTTCAGCCAAACCGAACACCCACAATCCCACCGGGATGGCCACCACACCCATCAGCAGTGTTGGCCAGATATACTGCCAGAGCTGCAGGGTCGCTGTGCCTTCCAGCAGTGCCCGGCGGGTACCATCCAACACGTAAGTCGCCGGGCTGTAGACTGCCAGCTTTTGTAAGAAGCCAGGCAGCACATCCACTGGATAATACACACCTGAAACAAGTAGCAGGATCGCAATGATGACGTGCGTCATTTGCGAGCCACGCTCTGGGAAGAGCAGCGGTAGCACCGAGCCCATCACACCCACGCCGATGAACGAGAGGCTCCCCGCCAGCAGCATCACCGTGCCACCCATCAGGTTGGCGCGACTCAGGTCGATGTGGAAGATTGGCACCGTCACAGCCAGGATGATCCCGGTCGAGAACATGCTGTAGATGACTGCCCATAACGTTTGCCCAGCCATGTGGGTGATGCGCCGGATCGGTGCCATCAGCGTGTATTCGATCGTGCCCTCCCAGCGCTCCATGCCGATCACATCCGTGATCCAGTAGAAGATCAATGACAGGTAGCGCCAGACCAGCGTGCCTACCACCAGGTAAAGCACCAGGTAGCGACCATTTGCTTGCGAAGCCCCCCCGATCTTCTCCATACCCAGCCCGATGAAGCTCACTGAGAGGCTGTTGGCGATGGAATAGGTGATCCACACTAATTCCCAAGACCAGTAGCGCTTCACCAGATTAGCGTTGCGTTCCATGAAGGCATAAGTTGCCCTGAATTCATTCACTAATGTAGCCATATCCATTACTCCAAAAACTTTAGCCGGTATCCTTGGCGAGCCATTCCTCCCGCAGGATACCCATGAAGAGCAAATCCCAGCGTTGCCCTTCCCTATAAAGAAAACCTCTCGCCCTTCCTTCATGGACGAAACCAGCTTTCTCGTACGAGCGGATCGCCCG
>CAZXPK010000115.1:0-11514 GCA_964642565.1 uncultured Anaerolineaceae bacterium | reverse complement strand
TCTTTGCACATTTACGCATTAGAAATGTATGTATCAGAGGTCATTGCAGTTCTCATTTACCCACTAAGGACACGCGATATGAAACGTGTCCTCTTTCATTTTCAATGGTGATATACTGAATGCCCATGATCACGATTTCTGGCTTGTCGTTTACATACCCTGGAGCGAACCACCCTGTATTAAGCGGAGTCAATTTACAAATACCAGATGGTGAATTGTGTCTGGTGATGGGACCTTCAGGGTCAGGGAAATCCACCTTGTTGCGTTGCATTAACGGTTTGATCCCACACTTTAGTGGTGGAAGTTTGAGTGGGACGATACGCGTAAACGGATTAGACCCCGTACGGCTTTCGCCTCGCGAAATGAGCAAAATGGTAGGTTTTGTGTTTCAAGACCCTGAAGCACAATTTGTGGTTGATCGCGTGGAGGACGAGGTAGCGTTTTCCCTGGAAAATGCTGCTTTATCCAAGGCTGAGATGGAAATTCGGGTGGAAGAAGCACTCCGATTGCTTGAACTCGTCCAACTGCGCTCGCGCAGGCTGGAAACTCTCTCGGGGGGTGAAATCCAACGGGTGGCCATTGCAGCCGCACTGGCTTTAAAACCAAACATCCTGGTGCTAGATGAACCCACCTCTCAGCTCGATCCACATGGCGCTGAAGAAGTACTGGAAGCCCTAGTACATCTGAATAAACAGCTGGGTTTAACGGTAATCCTCGCAGAACATCGTTTGGAACGGGTTTTACCCTATGCGGGTCAGATCATCTACCTGTCGGATGAATACCCGGGAGGCTTGATCGATAACCCGCGGGCGGTATTGAGGCAGGTTAGCCTCAACCCACCCCTGATCACTTTGGGTAAGGTGTTTGGCTGGGAGCCACTGCCCTTGACGGTTGAGGAGGCCAGGGAATGCGCTCAACAAACGCTGGTGAAATTAGCCGAGGAAAGCAAAAGGTCACCGTCGAAGCAAGCAATTCACTCTGTTAAGTTAATGCCAGCATTCATCCAGGCGAAAGGTGTGGAAGTCAATTTTGGAAGCATTCAAGCTCTGCGAGGGGTGGATCTTAGTCTGTACCAAGGTGAAATTGGGGTGATGATGGGACCCAACGGTGCCGGAAAATCAACCTTGCTGCGTACATTGATTGGTCTAACGCCCATTCAGAACGGTACCATTCAGGTTGGCGGCAAAGATATAGCAGGCAGGTCGGTAGCTGATATATGCCAGCAGGTGGGTTACCTGCCGCAGGACCCAAATGCTTTATTATTCTCCGATACGGTGATGGATGAGCTGCTGATCACTTTGCGCAATCACCACCTTGAACTATCAGAGACAAATCTCCATCCCGGACACCTTCTGGAAAGATTAGGCCTGGGAGATAAATCAGATTGTTATCCACGCGATCTCAGTACAGGTGAGCGCCAGCGAGTGGCTTTGGGGGCAGTCTTGGTTACCCATCCCGGCGCACTTTTATTGGATGAGCCCACTCGGGGGCTGGATTATAGGGCTAAGTTAACCTTGCTCAAGCTACTACATGCCTGGCGTGACGAGGGTATGGCGATCCTTATGGTCACCCACGACGTCGAGCTGGCGGTCCAGGCAGCAGACCGGATCATTCTCCTTGAGAATGGATTGGTCACAGCAGATGGCTTACCGGAGGTTGTATTGGAGAAATCCACCACCTTTACACCCCAGGTGGCGAAGGTTTTTCCTAACCGGGGATGGCTTACAGTTAATGATGTTATTGGAGATTTGGATGCCAGCCAATATTGAGATCAAAGCGCGTGCTCATGATTTTAAGGGATTGCAGCAAAAGGCTGAACAGTTAAGTGATACTCCCTATGAGGTTATCCAGCAGGAGGATACATTCTTTAATTGTCCGAACGGACGGATAAAGCTCAGAGAATTGGGTCCGCAACTAGGGCAGCTCGTTTATTATCTACGACAGGATGTTATTGGTCCGAAGCACTCAGAATACAAAATATTCGAAACGTCTGACCCAGCAGGATTAAAACTGATATTGGCAGAGGCGTATGGAGTCCGTGGTGTAGTATTTAAAGTCAGGTATCTATATATGATAGGGCAGACCCGCATTCATCTGGACGATGTCAAAGGATTGGGCACATTCATAGAGCTGGAAGTCGTCTTACAGGCCGAGCAAACTGATGCAGAAGGGCAAGCTGTTACCGAAAACCTGATGCATCGATTGGGCATCCAGGAAATGGACCTGATCGATACGGCGTACATGGATTTGATGGAAGGATGACCCGCGCCTAAAGTATTATCCATCGAGGCAGTCAAATATTGATGGTGAAACATCACATGAATGGTGAGGAAGGGTGGTGCCTGCCGGGTGGTGGGGTGGAATCACAAGAGACCCCGGCTGAAGCTGCCATGTGTGAGCTAGAAGAAGAGTGCAGTGTCAGAGGTCGAATCATGCGACAAACCGGACATTGGACCAATGGCACCGGAATTGAAACGATTACATTTCTGGTTGAGATTGGAAGCCAGGAACCTCACATGGGATGTGACCCTGAATTTACAAAGAATAATCAGGTCCTGGTGGATGTGCGTTGGCTAACCCTGGCGGAAATCCCTGAACGTGACCGGGCAACCCTATGGGCAGCGGGCTTGATGAGTATCCCCATGTTCCTCGAAGAAGTATCCCATTGGGGTGACGAGCTAAGTTACCCGATCCAATAAAGTAAAAGTATAATTATCGTATGTACCATCGATACCACCCTCCCTGTTGATCCCTAAATTCCCTTAATTATGCACGCGCACCACCTCTTTCCTTCCCAACCACCGCAACAAAAATCCGATGGAGAGAAAGAGGCTGAAATGGTTCATCACAAGTTTTCCAATAAATCTATCCTATTATCCAGCATTCTCCGAGGTCTGACTTCGCTAACCTTTCTGTTTATGCTGATCGAGTTCTTCGATGAGCTAAATTACGGAGTTGGAAATGCTGCCCTGCCTGCTATCCGCACCGACCTGGGGATTTCCTATGTACAAGTGGGCTTGCTGCTTGGTTTGCCTGGAATCCTGAATACATTCATCGAACCGGTGTTGATGCTTCTTGGGGATACCCGATTCCGCAAGCAGATTATGCTGGGAGGAGGGTTAGCGATCATCCTTTCATTGGTCCTTATCGCAGGCACACGGTCTTTTCCATGGGTGTTGCTGGGGATGGTAATCGGCTTTCCAGCCAGTGGTGCCTTCGTATCACTTTCCCAGGCGACCCTGATGGACCAAAGCCCTGGGCGTGAGCCACAGATGATGGCAAGATGGACGGTGGCTGGGTCGGTAGCGAACTTTATCGGTCCATTGGTGCTGGCTGGAGGATTTGCATTCGGCTTTGGCTGGCGATGGGCGTATTTTGGCATGGCATTGATGTGTTTGATTTTGGTTGGGATGACCTTGCGGAGGAAAATCCCGCCACATACAAGGCTGGAACTTTCTCATCAATCTGAGCATGCAACTCACAACCTATTGGGTGGGTTGTGGGAGGCGGTGCGCAACGCGCGCCTGATGCGTTGGATGGTGCTGCTGCAGTTCTCAGACTTGCTCCTGGATGTACTTACGGGTTACCTGCCGTTATATTTTACCGATGTCGCCGGTTTTTCCGTAGCTCAGGCCAGCCTGATGGTAAGTGTGCTGATGCTGGCTGGGTTGATCTCCAATATTGTGCTCATACCCATCCTGGAAAGATTTCCCGGGAGAAATTTGGTGCGCATCTCAGCAGGGGTGACAGGAATACTCTATGCAGCATGGCTACTCGCCCCCTGGTTGTGGGCGAAGATCGGTTTGATTATCCTGATCAAGCTGGTCACACTGGGGTGGTATGAGGTCTTGCAAGGGGAATCCTTTGCCACGGTTCCAGGCCGGTCGGGGACAGTGATGGCGATCAACTCTGTCATTGGCGTGTTGGGCGGAGGAATTTCATTCTTTATTGGCTGGGTGGCTGCCCAAGCAGGATTACCCGCCGCCATGTGGATATTATTAGTTGGTCCGATCAGCCTGGTCCTTTTCGTCCCAAGGCACAAACCAGTGACTCATATTACTTAAAACCCGCGTATAAGTCCTTGTAAAGAGGCGGATTGTCATGCTGAATCCTTATCAGTTGTCAGTATCCAGCGCTAAATAAGCAGTGTAAAATGATTAGCAAGCTTTCTGGAAGTATGTGATATCTAAAATATTCGTATTTCGATTCTTGATCTTGCGGAGGTAATGATGCATGATATTACTGAGAATATCCTAGAATTAGTTCGCCTAACCTCGACTGACTTACCACCGGATGTGGAAGCCTCGATTCATCAGGCTGCCAAGCAGGAAGAACCAGGCTCAGCAGCACGGGGTGCGCTTGAGACCATCCTAAAGAACGTGGAGCTTTCACGCAAGAATTCGACGCCCATCTGCCAGGATACAGGAACACCCATTTTTTACGTGTATTACCCGGCAGGCTGGAGCACGCGCGTGTTACGCCAGCAAATTGAAGCGGCAGTAGTGCAAGCAACCAAAAAAGCATACCTGCGCCCCAATTCGGTCGATTCAATCACGGGCAAAAACAGCGGTAACAACCTGGGCGGCAAGCATTTCCCAAGCATCCACTTTGAAGAAGTAGAAGGAGAAAGCCTAACCATCGAGCTGATGCTCAAAGGTGGCGGGTGTGAGAACGTGGGAGCCCAATATTCACTGCCAAACGATGCACTGAACGCAGGGCGCGATCTGGCAGGGGTACGTAAGGTTGTGCTGGACGCTGTCTACCAGGCACAGGGTCAGGGCTGTGCCCCAGGTATACTAGGGGTGGCGATCGGCGGTGACAGAGGCTCGAGTTATTATGCCTCCAAGGAAACCTTATATCGAAAGTTGGGTGACACCAATCCCGACCCACAACTCGATGCACTGGAAAAGCGCCTGGTCGAGGAAGGTAACCAGCTTGGAATTGGACCCATGGGTTTCGGTGGCAAGACCACCTTGTTGGGCACCAAAATTACCCATCTTAACCGGCTTCCAGCCAGCTTCTTTGTCAGTGTGTCTTATATGTGTTGGGCTTATCGCCGACGCAAGATGACCATCACTTCCGACCTGGTTAAATACGAGTAAGAGGAGGATCATATGCGCACTTTAAACATGCCTCTCAGTGATGAGATCATTCGCAGCCTAAAGGTTGGAGATCCCGTTTTACTCAACGGGATCATGATCACCGGCCGAGATGCAGCCCACAAATGGATGGTGGACACCTTCATAAAGCAATCACGACATCCTCAAGGTGATGACCAGGAAGTGTATGATGCGATCAAACCCCTGCTAGCAGGAGGAGTGATTTACCATTGCGGCCCAGTCGTATCTGGCTTGGACACCAAGCAGTACAAATTTGTGGCTGCCGGACCAACCACAAGCATACGAGAAGAGCCTTACCAGGGTATGGTGATGAAGCGCTTCAATGTAAAGGGTGTGATTGGTAAAGGTGGTATGGGACCCAAAACCCTGGCAGCCTGTCAGGATGTGCCTGGTGTATATCTACATGCCATTGGGGGTGCGGCATCGCTCATTGCGCAGACGGTCACGCGCGTCTTGGGGGTTTACAAACTCGATTTTGGTGTTCCCGAAGCCATGTGGGTAATTGAAGTGAAGGATTTCCCGGTGGTGTTAACGATGGACTCACACGGTGCAAGTCTACACGTAAGTGTTGAAGCACACTCCAAAGCGTTATTGCAGGAACTGCTGGCACAAGGTTAGGAATTACAAAATGATTGTCAAGGGCGACTTAATCGTCGCCTTTGTTATTCTATTACCACCACATCCTTTATTTACCGAGTTACTTTATGTGGTGAGGGAACAAAATTGCACAGTTATGACGGGTTATGAAAATCACCCAATGACAAACGTCTCATGGTTTGGCGCGTGGGGATACTGCGGTTATAATAACTATCGACTGCCAACTGAGCTTGAGTGGGAAAAAGCTGCTCGAGGCTCTGCAGATAATCGACCTTTTCCATGGGGTGATGAGATTACCCGGAAGAATGCTAATTTTTACTCCAGTCGTGACCCTTTTGAAGATATGAGCACGGTGGGTTCACGGACATCTCCAGTGGGTTTCTATAATGGGCAGGTATATGCTGGCTACCAGACTCTTGATTCTGCCAGCCCGTTTGGGTTGTACGACATGTCTGGCAATGTCTGGCAGTGGTTGGGCGACATATACGAAGGTCAGCATTACCGCTACCTGCGCGGCGGCTCGAAGGATACTTACGACATGGATTTGCGCATCTGGGTAAGGAATAATGCAACCCCCACTTATTACAGCCCTGACGTCGGATTCCGTTGTGCCCAGGGTGGAGAGTGAAGAATGCGAATGATTAACCTGATCAGAACCAAATTCACCTCGTATATGGCGATGATAAAAAGCTTGCAAACCGGTTTGCTGCTGTCTACCGGACTGGCTGGTTATATGAGTGCCCATACGCACCTAGAATTAAATACGCTTTTGGGGTTGGCCGGCAGCCTGTTCCTGGCCATCAGTGGATCGACGATCCTGAATATGTGGTACGACTGTGACATCGATACCGTAATGAACCGGACTCACAACCGTCCCTTGGCCATGGGTAAAGTGACTAAACAAGAGGCATTATGGCTGGGACTGATCCTGTCGCTGGTAGGGGTTGGCTGGGCGGTCATGATCGATAGTTTATATGGCCTGGTGGTTTTTGCCGGGTTGTTCTTCGATGTGATTGTGTACACCATCTGGCTTAAACGGCACACCAGCTGGAGTATTGTGTGGGGTGGTATTTCGGGCGGGATGCCCATCCTGGCTGGGCGTGTCCTGGCAATCGGTCAGGTTGACCTGGTCGGTCTATTGCTGATGATGGCGGTTTTATTTTGGATCCCCACGCATATCCTGACGTTCAATATGCGCTATTTTAGCGATTATCAGACTGCCAGAGTACCGACCTTTCCTTCTGCATATGGATTCGAAGCGACACGAGCCATCATCGCCTTATCGGCAATTATCGCAGCAGCTTCCATAGGTGTAGCAGGTGTAATGATCGGTGTGCAGGCGGGTGCATTGAGACTGATGGCGGTGTTATCTTCAGGGTTACTGCTGCTTTCATTTGCGACCGTGTTTCGCCCTACAGAGCAGGTGAATTTCAGCTTGTTCAAGTATGCATCCGTATATATGCTGGCTTCGATGATATTGTTGTCCTTGTAAGACAAGGTTGATGAAGGTACCCCCCCTCGATCGCATCCTGTTACTTATCACATGCCTGCTGGCTGCCTACCAGGTGGCAGTGGGCATCAATGGATTGGAAAACGTACCCACCATTGCCTATACCATCGCCTTTGGAGTCTTGCTTGTGGCTGGGCTTTTGATCATCATCCTGGGCTTTGAAGTGCTGAACAGCCGAATCGTGGTCATGGTCTCGACCATCATTCCACTCAGCCTATCCCTAGGACTGATCTGGGAACATATCCCCCTTTTCCGCCTGCCGTATCTGATCTTTGCTATCGTGGCTTACCTGGTCATCATCATCACTCGCTCCATCCCCATCCCGGTGAGAGTATCAACAGTCATTTTGGCAATCATTCATGGCGTGGCTGGACTGATCGTTTTCTTGCTACCCAGCATCCTATCTGCTCAGGGCAACGCCAGCCCTGGATTTGCCTTCGTAAGTCTGGGCGGTGCATTGATCAGTTTAGGAGGATTGCTACTCTATTTTCTGAAGACTGGCAGGCCGATTGTCTCGAGGGAGATCATCTTGCGCATCCTGCCAGCTTTATTATTATTGATGACGATCGCATTTGTAGCGGGTTTCACCCTAGCATAAAAGCTAATTAAAGAGGAGATAACTATAGGTGATAAATGATGGGCTAAGGCCTGCGTCTTGCAGGCATCGTCCTGATAGGATTGACGACTGTTTTTCCCTTATGGGTGGTGCATGAACGAGCTGTGTGACGCTCAATCCAAAGGGTTTCGGAGGTAGTTTTACCGGAATTGCTCCATTTCAGTGGCTTTACATTTTATTCGTCGTGGTTACATTCGTGTTGGGTGTGATGGGGGGAGGCGCCGTCTTGCTGTTGATCCGCAACCGTGCCAATTCCTATCGCCATTCAGTCATCGCGTTGATCGGGGGAACCATCGTCGGGGTGAACTATGCGGACGTTTGGCATGCACCACTGCAGGTTGTGGCTGGCTTTTGGTGGTAGCAGATGCGATAACCTTGATGTTGATTGAAGGCATACTCTGGCGTAAAAAAGTGCCTGCAAAGTTGGAGACTATTTTTGAAGAGTAAGACCGCTTCCCGGAGGTTTATCGCCTCCGGGAAGTAGGTTTTATTGGTTCGTTATGGGCAGGCCTGCAATGTTACATCATCCACATACATGGCAGTTATGCCACCGGTGCCATTGTTGAATGTACCCCACTGGAGCATGATCTGCCGACCGGCATAAGCGCTCAAATCAAACTGCATATTGGTCCATAATTGGCTATTACTTCGCTGCCAGACAAGTGTACCGATCCAATTTTGGTACTGGTCCAATATCAGCAGGTATTGCAGGTCATCGCTTAAGGTAGTCTCGCTGAAGGGTCGTCCGCTGGGGGTGATCATGGCAGGCTGTGACAAGCTCAGCAATTCACTACTGGTGGGATAAACCCATATCCCAAGGGTGACATGGTGGGCGGTGGAGGGGATGGTGACCACCTGACGGAAATCGGAGTAGCTGAAGGTGTTATCTGCTGAGCTGACAATCCCTGTTCGCATGGAACGGAAGGGACTGTGATATTGTGCATTTGAGTAGGCTGCAGGGTAATGAGTATTGAGGATTACCCATCCGTTGTCATTGTCAAAATTGTTATTTACAATTAGTTCTTGGCATGGGGCAGGGGTGGGTGTGATGGTGGGGGTAGGAGTGATGGTAGGGGTAGGAGTGATGGTGGGGGTAGGGGTGATGGTGGGGGTCTGTGAGGGTGTAGGAGGGGTCGCACAGTCATCCAAGCTGACATCATCCACAAACATACTGGTAATCCCGTTATATCCGTCATTATAGGTGCCGAACTGCAGGTAAATTGTATGCCCGGCGTAACGACGCAGATCAAATTCATAGTAATGCCAATATCCATCGTCCGTGCGTTGCCAGACCAGGGTATCGATCCAATTCTGGTATTGGTCCAGGACAAGCACATATTGCAAGTCACTGCTTAGAGTGGTCTGGTTGAATGGCTGACCGGTTGGATTGATCATTTCTGGTTGAGATAATGTCATTATTTCACCACTGAGGGTGTAAAGCCAGAAGCGGGCAGTGGCTACCGTGGCACCCGAAGGGATATATACTGCTTGCCGGAAATCCGAGTAACTATAGACGTTGTCGGCAGTATTCAGGATGCCAGTGCGCATGGATCGAGCGCCTGTATGTGCCTGAACAGTCGAATAACCCGCTGGATAAGCTGTGATGGGGATCTCCCAATCACTCGTGGCTTCAAAGCTGGGGTTATGGAACAGGTTGCCACACGGGCCAGGGGTGGGTGTGGAGGTGGGTGAGCCTCCGCCAGGGCAGATATCCATCGAGACATCATCAACGAACATGGACGAGACGCCGTCCAAGCCATCATTGTAGGTACCGAAATGAAGCCAGATGGTTTGACCCGCGTAGGCAGCCAGATTGAACTGGTATTCAGTCCAAGTACGGCTGTTACTCAACTGCCAGATGAGGGTATTGATGATGTTGAAGTTGTTATCAAGGATCAACACATACTGAACATCCCCAGACATTTGAAGGTCATCCAATGGCAAACCAACGGCAGGCTGGTTGGATAAAGAGAGCCCCGCTAAACCGTCACTGAAGGGTTTAATCCAAAAGGTTAAATAGGCGCTGGTCGTCCCAGAAGGGATGGTCACTCTCTGGCGGGCGGAAGAATAACTATACTTGTTATCTGCCAGATTGACGATCCCGGTACGCATGGACTGGCTTCCAGAATGTGCTTCGGCCGTGCTATAACCAGCCGAGTATTCAGTGATGGGGATATCCCAACCTGAGGTGTTTTCGAACCCACCGTTGATGATCGCCTCAGAGCAGGCCACCTCAGCCGTGAAGTTCAATAAAACCACATTTGGTGGGACAACCACGGCAGATGAAGCTGGTGAGAATACAGTCACACCCTGGGATGGGGTGAGAGTGTAAGTGCCACCATTCAACCCGCTGAAAGAATAGTCACCATTTTGGTTAGTTAGGACTGACTGTCCATGATCCGTCTGGATGGTGACGCCTGGGATGGGAATGTTTTGAGGGTTGACCACCCGACCTGCAATGGTATGACCGGCAGCTGGATAATTATTTACAACCGGGATGAAGATGGTTTGACCAGCCTGGGTCTGACCCTCCTGTGCTCTGGCTACAACAATTCCAAAGGCTAATAATAATATTAAACTGACTAAGGCATAACCCATATCAAAAAATTTCTTGCTCATGGCATCTCCTCCAAGTATGGGGAATAATACCCATACCTAATGCTATATACAGTGTACAGAAAAACACATTAATAATCAATCCCTAAAAAGGGAATATCCTTAGGTAGATAAGGTTATTCTCACATACCTTTCTTGATTTATAATATGCCAACTTCTACCTCCCGAAAGGAATTTCATCATGCCTAATCTTACTCATACGAGCAAGGTATTTTATGGCTCACCACGCCAGGCTCGTTTGGAAGCTGAAGAGACATTACCTGCCAAGCTGGACCTGATCCTGGACCAATTGCATCTTCGAGAGCGGGTTAAGGATGAAACGGTTGTAATCAAGATGCATACCGGTAACAACATCGTTTATTCCACGGTACATCCCGTCTTTGTGCGCAAGGTGGTGCAGGCAATTAAAGATGGTGGCGGTAAGCCCTTTATTGCGGATGTGAACTGGGATGCACGGGGCGCAGAAACGCGAGGTTATTCACCTGAGGTGGTCGGATGCCAGGTCTACCCAGCGGCTGGTCCGGATGAAAAATATTTTTACAGTCATCACCATCCTTATAAAAATATCCAAGATTGGCACGTGGCAGGGATGATCGAGGATGCCACCTTCCTGGTCAATTTGGCACATGTGAAGGGGCATCCCAGCTGCAGCTTTGGGGCGGCATTCAAGAACCTTGCACTTGGATGCGTGGTGGGAGAGACGCGAAGTGCCATCCATGATTCGACGCAATATGACCCATATTGGTTCCCTGAGAAATGCCCAGATGAAGAGACACGACAACGTATCAAGGCAGCCTGTCCATTCGAAGCTTTGGTGGATGATAAAGACCATCCAGGGGGTCTCCACATGCACCCGGAACCATGCAATAACTGCGGACGGTGCCTTCAGGTGGCACCTCCAGGGAGCCTGAAAATCGATGCGGTGAATTTTCATACTTTTATGGAAGCCTGTGCACACAGCGTGGCGGTTACGATGTCCACATTTGAACCAGGGAAAGCAGTGCATATCAACCTGGCGACGCACATGACCCCGGTGTGTGATTGTTTTGGCTTTA
>CAZXPK010000114.1:0-11620 GCA_964642565.1 uncultured Anaerolineaceae bacterium | reverse complement strand
TATTATGCAGGATATGTACCAGGTGCTTTTTTATTGGGGAAAATAAAGAAAAATGCCATCCATGTCAGATTGGAGGGCATCCAATCACTAACCTTTATTATTGATCAATGTTTCTCCCAAATGCAGATACTTTCAATGTGATAGGTCTGTGGAAACATATCAAACAGGGTCACCTTCACCAGTGAATATCCTCCAGCTGTCAGTTGCTTGGCATCGCGAGCCAGTGTAGCTGGGTCACAGGAAACATATGCCAATTGTGCTGCTTCTTGTGCTAATATTCCCATCATAGTTTTTCCTACCAACCCTGCACGTGGTGGGTCCACGATGATGATATCTGGATTGAAGACAATGTTTCCCAGCACTTCTTCCGCCGAGGCTTCATAAAGTTCCACATTCTCAAATTCATCCAGATTAATAGTGAAATCATCGCACGCATCAGGTGAAATCTCAATCCCCACCAATCGCTTCACTTTGGGCGCCAGGAAGGCGCTGTATAATCCCACACCACAATAAACATCTAAAACGGTCATATCCTCGTTTAGGGACAGATGCTCGGTTAAGTGCTTCACCATTGCCTGAGCCTGAAGTGTGTTTACCTGAAAGAAAGACTTAGCCGATACCTTGAAGCGCCTGCCAGATACCTCCACTATAATATGGTCGCTGCCTGCCAGTACCACCCTGCCATATGCTCCCACCTGCACCGCAGAAATCGCCAGGTCTTTGATGCTGAAATCCAATGGTTGGGGGTCAGCGCTTTCCAGGATAAGCATCATGTCCTCTTCCACACCCAACTTCAAGCTGATGCGTTCCAAACCAGGAATGGGCTCTACTTCAACCTGAGGCCACAGCTGGTTGATTGCCGCCTCTGGCAGGTGGCACTCCCGGATGGCAAATGTTTGGTTGGAATGCGCTCTCTGATATCCCAATTTACCTTCATGCGTGAGGTGAAATTGTATGGTATTGCGGTAGTACCAGGGTTCCGGTGCTGCCTTTACCTCCACTGCTGGAATATCCTTGAAGCCCCCAATCCGCTCCAGCTGCTCCCTCAGGATGGCAGCTTTTGCTTTTAGCTGGGTTGGATAATTCATCTGCTGGTAATGACAGCCACCACAGGTCATGAAGTGTTGGCAACGTGGTACTACCCTCTCAGGCGAGGCTTCCAACACCTCCACCAGCTCAGCGCGCCCGTGGCGAGGCTTATCCTCCACCAATCTCAGCCGCACCAGCTCGCCTGGGATGGCGTAAGGCACAAAAACCACCCTGCCATCCGCCAATTTTCCCAGCGCATCCCCGCCATAAGCCAGGTTGTCAATCCTGACGTCAACTGTGCTTGTCATTCTATTGCCATAATCTTAAATAAAGCACAGAGACGTCCCCAGGTGGGACGTCTCTGATCGGTTTTTATAATTTACTTTCCTTGCATGAACTCATCAATACCGTGCAGCAGGTTCTCCAGATCATCCATTTGGATCTCTGCCATATGCGCAATGCGGAAAGTCTTCCCCTTCAAATCACCATAGCCATTCGCTAATCGCAAACCCCGTGGACCAATAAACTTATTGAATTCTCCACAATCGAAGCTGGGAGGGTTGACGACTACGGTGATGGTTTGTGAACGGTATCCCTCCGGGGCGAACAACGGCCAACCTTTTTTGGTTGCCCACTCCTGCGAGTATTTGGCCATCGCACTGTGACGAGCAAAACGGTTTTCGAGGCCTTCCGACAACATCCGATCAATTTGGTAATCCAGCGCATAGATCAATGACATGGCGGGTGTCATCGGTGTGGAATCTTTGAGGCGGTGCTTCTCCAGCAACAAATAATCAAAGTACCAGCCGCGATAAGGTACCTCAGCTGCCCGGGTCATTGCACGGTCATTCACTCCAATCAAAGCGATACCAGGCGGTAGTGCCATGCATTTTTGTGATGAGGTAAATAACACATCCAGCCCCCAGGCATCCATTTCGATCTTCACCCCACCCAAGGAGGAAACCGCATCTACCGCAATTAAAGTATCTGGACTTACCCGGTGAACAACTTCAGCAATTTCCTTCACCGGGTTCTGCACCCCGGTGGAAGTTTCATTATGTACGACCGTGATCAGATCGTACTTCTGCTTCTTAAGTGCTTCCTCAACCATCTCAGGCAGGATAGCCTGACCCATCGGTGCTTCAACCTTATCGGCAAGCTTGCCGTTAGCTACCGCTACGTCGTACCAACGTTTAGCAAAAGCTCCATTGACGCAATTCAGTACCCGTTCCTTTACCAGGTTTCGCACCGCCGATTCCTGCGCTCCACTGCCTGAATTGGTCATGATGAAAATTCGGTACTGTGTATAGAAAATTTGGCGCAATTTGTCCGCTGAACGTTGGAAAATGGTCTCGAAATCCTTGCTGCGATGTGGGATCATTGCCTTGGTTTGTTGTTGTAACACATCCGGGGACACATCTACCGGACCGGGAACGAACATCGGTGACATGGGAACCTCCTCAGGATCTGGTTATGAATAAAATTAATATGAAACTGGATTTATTCTACCACCCCTATGTATTTTATAATATATCCATGCGTCGCTTTTTCATAATCATATTCATCCTTATACTGACTGTTGCATGCGGGAGTTTCTCGCTTTTCTTCATCCATCCTGCTCCTACAGCCACCCTTACTTCCCTGCCTCCTGCTAATACAAACGTTCCTTCATCACCTACGCCGACCCTTGCCCCTGCCTCAACTCCCACCCTGTTGGCAGCTACTCCCACGCTTGCTCCCAGCCTGACCCCCAATTTGCTCATTGGGCCATTCACGGTTCTCTACCATCCGGATGATGTCCTCTATGTGGGTGATCAGGTCAGTTTCGAAGTGATTTCCCCACCCGGTTTGGATGTAAAGGATGCGAACGTGCGGGTTCAGGTTGATCCACCGGATGGTCCAAATATAGGTCCGGTCAACTTTGCTGCCTGGGGGATTCAAGGCCGTTATGAAGCCAGTATGATCTGGGCTTGGGATACCCAAAGCCTGGACCCTGGCTCTCATACCCTGTCTTTTAATGTTCAACCCCAGGGATATGTCTGGACCGAACAAGTCACTCTCCTTCAGTCTAGCGCGATGCCCCCAGATCAGGCTGCTGCTCATTGGGCTTCGACTCAAACGCACTGCTGCACCGTTTTTTACATCACCAATACCGCATCTGAACGCGATCTACCTACATTGACCACATTGGTCAATGCACAAGCCCAGGATGCCATCGAAAAGATGGGAGCAGACTTCACCGAGCCTATCACCATTACCATCCTGCCGCGCCTCTTGGGGCATGGGGGGTTTACCAGCACTGAGATCAGCGCATCTTACCTGGATCGTAATTACGCTTCGAATTCTTGGGCACTGGTAGTGCATCATGAAATGATCCATACCATTGATGGTCATATGGGAGGTGATTTTCGCCCTACCATCTTTGTTGAAGGTCTCGCGGTTTATATGACCGGTGGTCACTATAAACCCGAGCCACTCATGACCCGTGCTGCCGCCCTGTTGGATGGTTACTTGAACTGGTATATCCCCTTGAAAACTCTTGCAGATGACTTTTATGCTTCCCAGCATGAAATTGGTTATCTCGAAGGTGCCTCACTCATTGAATACATGGTCAAAACCTATGGGCAAGAGGCTTTCTTCTCCTTCTATCGTGATATCCATTCCCATCAAGGTGAAAGTCAATCCGATTCGATTGATGCAGCCTTGAATTTCCACTTCTCTATCACGTTTTCCCGGCTTGAGCAGGATTTCCTGGCAGCCTTGAGTAAGGAAACGGATACAGCTGCCTGGGTGGATGATGTCCGTCTTACGGTGAACTACTACGACACCATGCGCCGCTATCAGCAGCTTTTGGATCCCTCTGCCTACTTCCGTACTGCCTGGTTAATGGATAATAAAACCATGCGTGAGCGTGGCATTGTTGCTGATTATCTTCGCCATCCTCATACCCCATCCAACCTGGCGTTGGAAACCCTCTTGATCACTGCCGGTCAACAGATGTCATCTCAAGATTACCCATCTGCCAGTCAAACGCTGGATGTGATCAGTTCTGTCCTGGATGCCATTGAACATGAGACCACGGATCCCTTCTCTGGGTCCGTGACGGCAGCTGACTACCTATCAGTTTCAGCCACCCTTCAGCAACAAGGGTACGAAGTGCAAAACATCAGCCTCAGTGGCGATACTGCCTCTGCCAATGTTACCAGCTCGACTGGACCAGATCTGATACCCCGCAGTCTACAACGCACAGGCGGGCAATGGTCAATCCAACCATAACGCTTCTGATCAAATATTTGCTTGAGGGGTAATCGTTAGTAGCTTGGTTTGCCAAGTGTAATCGTAATTAGCAGTAACACCAGGTTACAAATCGCACCGAGCATCAATAAGCCAAAGCTTTCCAGCCACTTTGCTCTTTGCCGAATCGCCAAAAGTATTGTGGACGTCACGAACAAGAGAAACCCAATCAGAACGAACTAGCCGATTGAAAACGCCCCCAAAACGATTAGAGGCATAAACGCTCCCGTGATAAACCAGGTCACTTGCAGCCACTTTGCTGATAATTGTTTAAAGCTTAAGTAAGCTCCCAGAAAAGCAATTAACCCAAGCAAGACCCAATCGAGTAGGACTAAACCCGGGAGTGGCCAAAGGGGCGACATCCCATCCTGTGCTTGCGAAGAATATATTATTATCGCTCCTCCAATGGATACGATCGCGCCAAGAAATGATAGAGTCAGGGCTATAAAATCCAGCCATGAGCGACGCGGTTCATCTTTCTTATCCAGCTGATCTTCAACCATGCTTAAACCCATTCAACAAAATCAAGCCTGTACAATCAGACTGTATCCAATAAATCTGGTTTTACGAACGATTTTTGAACCGTTCAATACATATTTTATGGGCAGTACCCTAAGGATCGGAAGATGACATCAAAGGGCGATACGCAATAGAGACCGCCTCCAGGATTCCAGGGTTGGTCGATAAAAACCAGGAGCGCAATTACCAAAACGATGATCAGCAGCAAGCAACCGAAGCCTGCTAACAGCCAGGTGTTGACTGGTTTTTTCCCAGTTTCCATGGCTTCTTCTGGTTCGAACTTAGGCATGACTGGTTGAGGAGAGGGGGTATAGCCCACCTGCGCAATGGGTGGAGTTGGGGGCGGTGCATAAGTTTCGACTGGTGCAGGGATTGCTGCGACCGGTGTCATGCCCAGGTCGACCGTGCTTGGTGCGATTACATCCGGTCTGGCAGGCTCGCCATCGAAAATCATCCCGACGTTATCCCCAAACATGATGATTTCACCGATCGCCAGCACATGCGGACCAATCAGACGTTGCCCATCGATGTAGGTTCCATTGGTCGAGTTGAGGTCCTCGATTTTATAACGATCTCCTTCCAAAGTCAGTTTGGCGTGTTTCCGTGAAACCTCGGCATCGTTGATCACAAAATCATTGGATATATCCCGCCCTATCGCTATCTCATTTCTGTTCAGCTCGAAAATCTGACTTGGGATAGGTCCCTGCCGTACCACGAGGCGATACTGCGCTCCTGCCATAGCATCCTCCTAATAACTTCACTGACTATTATTGCTTATATTTTAATCTAAATTAACTTCATCTGAATTATTAAAACCACCATCTAGATTAACCATCAAACTGGATTCCACAATACTGGCAAAAACTTGCATCCGCTGAAGAGGCTTTCCCGCACTGTGGGCAGGTGCGGGTATTTGCCAGACTGGCTGTTTCTTTCTTCTTAGGCCAGATGATCCGCAATCGCTTGGCTGGGCGTGACTTTCCGTCTACAGCCCGATTTACGATTACAGCCGTAGCGGACGGTGTCGCCACTTGATCTGGGGTTTCCACTATTTGTGCGTTAGCACTATCCAGTGAGTGCTCTTCTGGTAAGGGTCTGCTTTTCGAGTTGATCATGATTTCGCCCTGCGCCAATTCGGGCTTTTTTTGAGGCGGCGGGAGCATATCTCTTTTCCGTTTCCCCAACCTGGGCCTGGGGATCTTCTCACCCAGTTTCCGGGCATACTCCCTGCCTCTCATAAAAGCTTGCGAATATAATGCTCGCATCTGTTTTGGAGATAGATTGCGCCCGGTCAGATACCAGCCCAGGATGGCATTCCCCACCACATAAGTCCCTGAATATGCAACCGCCACCTTAGGGACGATACCCCATCCTGGAACCAAACCGATTAATTGACGTGCGATTTGCCTCCACAAGAACCCGCTTCCGATCACGCTGCCAAATTCTGTCACATAATCCTGCCAGCGCGTGGAAAACCCCAGCAAAAGTCCTAATTTATACGCCAGGAATGCCTGTGATTTGGTCAATACCACCATATCCGTCACATTTAACGGCAAATCCAATACCGGGATGATTTCAGCCAGCCCGGTACTGAAAGAATACGCTGCATTTGATAAGCAGGCTTCATTGATGAGCTGGCGTGCTACCGTCAATCGAAACAAGGGGAACTGTCTGCCTAAAGCAATCTGCTGTAGAGGTAAAAGCTCCAGCACCGTCGGGATGAATTCTCGTTGTAAATACGCGCTATCATTGACCGAACCATAAATCACCCTCGAGGCAAGCCACCCCTGCTGTGCATCCCCCATAATGTTACTGCCCACCAGATCGATCTTGTTGATAAACACCAGCACATTTTTCCCCGCTTCACTCCACTTTTTTACCAATGACTGCTCTTCTAAAAAATCTGTGCGTGTTGCGTCTACCAGGACAATGATCAAATGCGCTACCGGCGCTTCAGTAATTGCGTCGACTGAGATGAGCGCCAGCGTGGATTGGGTATGGATCCCGGCTCGTGCTGGGTCGGTGCGCATTTGTTCTGCCAGTGTATGTCTTCCTGTTCCTTGCGCTCCAACCAGGACGATCCTGACAGGATGAGTGGCTGAATCTCTGATCGGTTTCAGATCGATCTCTTTGATATTTTTCCAAACCGAAGAAATGTCTTTTAGTCCTGCCAAGTCGCCTCTTTTAGTTTAGATTTGTTAGAATCCCATACTTCAGTTCATTATACCGCTTGAACCTCTCATACTCTTAATACGTCACATCGATATCTGCAGTTCCGGAGTAAGCTGTTATTTGGGTAGAATGACTTAGAGCAGTGTATCAGAAGGCTGCCATGTCTTTACTCCTTGAAATTAATCCATGGCTCTCCTGACTTTCCTCCCCCTATCAAGCGGTAAACCTGGTTCATAGGCATTGGGTGGCAAATGGTTATGTCCCATTTGCCACCTATTTTATAGGAGTATCAAGCCCTTTTTTAATCCCGGATTTACGGTTTCCACCCGATTGGTCGTTCCCATCTTGCTGAATATCGTAGAAACATGGAACTTGACTGTATGTGCACTGATCCTCAACCGCGCTGCAATCTGCTTATTGGTCAACCCAAGTGCCAAAAGCTGCAGGATTTCTATCTCCCGTCCCGTGAGCGGCTCAACCAGGTCATGATTGGCCTCCTTGCTGGTTGTGTGGTTCGTGATTGCTTGATTCAACCAGATCGGATTGGTCACCACAAGCCCTTCATTCAAGGCATGAATGCTGGCAACCAGCTCCGCTTGGGTTGATTCTGGAGCTAACACACCCCATGCTCTCACGGCTTGCTGGATCAGGTATTCCATCGCTTTTGGATCGTTGTAGATCAACAACAAAGCCGCCGTTTCCCCAATTCTCAAATTGCTCAGTTCTGAAAGCACTACATCTTGATCCAAGGATAAGGAAGGTGACCAAACCACCACATCTGCTTCAGTCTGGGTTTCTTCCATTCCAATTACGCTGGCTGCTTCACCAATGAGCTGTATGCCTGGGTCATCACTTAATAATGCCCTGAGCCCTGCTCTGACGGCGATTGCTGGCGCGATAATAGTTACCCTGATCAATTCAACCTCGTGGTGTTATTATATCGAACGATTTGCCTCCTATGGTTCTCTGTATAAGATTTGAAGGGAGGCAATGAAGTTCGGGCTTATTTCCGCTCTCCAACCGTCACCGTCACTGTCAGAGGTTTTCCACCCCGTAATATCTGTATCGAGATGGGCTTTCCAACCGTTTCTCCGCTCAGGTGGACCATGAGTGCGTCATGGTCGATAACACTTTGCCCTTCAATGGCCACCAGGATATCTCCTACAATTAATCCACCTGCCTCCGCCGAGCTGCCTCTTTCCACCGAAACCAATAACAAGCCCGCCTCCTGCTCCCGACCGAGCGTCTTGACCAGCTCCGGTGATAATTCTACTTGCTGAGACCGTATGCCAAGGTATCCACGTTTTATATAACCGTGTGTTGCCAGGGTTTCCGCATCCGACCAGGCGAAAAATGCCGGTATAGTGATGGCAGCGCCGTGTGCTAGTCCAGACGTGTTCAACCCGACCACTCTCCCTTCCGTATCAATCAGTGGGCCTCCTGAAAATCCCGGGAAGGGGATTGCATCCGTCCGTAGATAACGCTCCAACAACCCACCGCGACCGGTCCTGACGGGTCCACCAACCGCGCTTATGATCCCAAGGCTGGCTTCGATCCCTTCTTGACTCGGTCGACCAAGTGCAATCACCAACTGTCCCACCCTGGCTTCATCGTTCGCCTTCTCGGCGGGGGTGATGGTCGTTTTATCCAGGCGCAGCAGCACCAAATCATTCCCCGGATCGCGCCCGGCTATGCTCGCAGAGGTGGTCGCGCCATTGGCAAGCATCACAGAGATGTCCTCATCTCGCTCGACGGCGTGGTCTGCCGTTAGGATTAAATCGGGTGCATATACGATTCCGCTTGCTGGCAGGCGGCGGCGTCCGTTCACCAAGACTGTCGATTCCCCAGCTTTTGCAACTGCCTTAACCAAGGATTCAGAAAATGCACTCAGCGCATTTGTTTCACTACTCATAGTCTACCTCCATAAAAACGAGAATATCTAAATCGATCAGACATGCTTTTTTGATTTTCATATCTGCTATAGAGTATAAATAAAATCACTCCCCCCTACATCGTCCGTTTGGGTAGTTGACCACCTGGATATATGGATAGGTCCCAACCACTGTATTGCCGGCTTAAGTCCTATCAAAGCTGTTAGCTATCTCATTGTAACCTTGTCTATTCCACCCACCTTGGCTACAATAATAGACTAACCCATGGAACTTCAACGTATTGGGCGCTACGACATTAAATCACTGATCGGTCAGGGCGGAATGTCTGCTGTCTATCTGGGCTATGACCCGCGCTCGCAGCGTGAAGTTGCCATCAAGATATTGCCACCCTATTATCTGCATTCATCCAAATTTCGCGAGCGCTTCGAACGCGAAGCCCTGATGATCGCTCTGCTGGAACATCCTGCCATTGTACCCGTCTACGACATGGGCGAAGAAGATGGTCAGCCGTATATTGTCATGCGCTACATGTCAGGTGGCTCTTTGGGTGATAAGCTGAAAAAAGGTCCCATTCCCCTCAGGGATTGTATGGAGATGTACCTCCGCCTGGCACCTGCATTGGATACCGCCCATGCCAGGGGTGTCACTCATCGTGACGTCAAGCCAGACAACCTGTTATTCGATAAATATGATAATGTTTTTCTCTCCGATTTCGGGCTCGCCCGCTTGAGAGAAACCATCGGTTTTGCCAATATTAGCGATGGCTCCATTATGGGCACTCCGGCATATATGAGCCCGGAACAGATCCAGGGTGATCGCGAAATCGATGGTCGTTCGGATATCTATTCCATGGGGATTGTGCTTTATCAGATGTTGTGTGGAACCGTGCCATTTTCCGGTACCACAGCTGCTTCGGTGATGATGATGCACCTGGTCAATCCGGTACCCCAGATATATGAACAAACCAAGACTCTTCCCACCGCCATCCAGACCGTCCTGGATATTGCCATGGCAAAAGATCCGGATGACCGTTATCAGTCTGCCGGGGATTTTGCCAAGGCACTTCAAGCTGTGACCACTGGTGTCCATAAGAAGCCAATTCTCCAAAATACAGCCGGTACTGCCGCCCAACACCCCACAGATCGTTCCAACTTGATGATTCCACCCCAAAAAACAACCGCCACTACCAGGAGTAGCGCTGGCACAGCGGCAAAACCCTCAGTGTTTACTGGAAGCAATGCTCCCGTTCTAGGAGAAACCAAAGGGGTAGGAAAAACAACCACTCCTGTGGTTAACCACGCGCAGCCACCGATGGAAAGATCTCTTGGGCCTTCTTCCTCCCAGCCAGACGCGCTGAAGAAGCGACCTCGTACGGTTCCTTGGTGGGGTTTATTAGTAGGTGGTATCGTGATCCTCGTCCTATCTCTGACGTTGATCCTGCGCGCCTTGGGTGTGTTCCCATTTTCCCTCCTGACAAATTCCGGTAATCCTCCAAACAACTCCCTGGTACAAAATAACACCTCAACTCAAACCTCTGGTACGGGTGTCTCTTCCTTGCACACACCTGTCATCCTGGGTCAGGCCGATAAGCTTGCCTTTGTGAAGTCCTCAGATATCTGGGCCTCTGATCTGGATGGGAGTGACCTCGTTCAGCTAACCTCCGATGGGGCGAAGAAATCCAACCTGCATTGGTCACCAGATGGTCAGTCCGTCATCTACACCTCCACAAACTGTATCAACTTGGTGGGTCTGCAGACCAGACAGGTGCTCACCCTTACTTGTTTTACCGGGGTTCCCTCCATCAGCGCTTTTGATATCTCACCAGATGGTCAAAAGGTTGCTTTGGGGCTGGCTCAAACCGACCTTTATCTTCTTCCTTATACCCAATTGTTCAGTTTACGCCAGGCCAGCCTCCCCTCTGATATCCTTTCACTTGCCCAATGTTCCTTCTATGCGCCTTACAATACCAGAAAGGTTTTAAAGGCCGCTAACTGGTCTCTAAATGATGACCGTCTGGCTATGCTGCTTTCAACGTCTGTGGAGGGTGTCTATCGCGATGAGATCAGCATCCTGGATTTTAGCCAATGCACTGCTTCGCCTCTAATGGTGAAGGAAATCCTCCCCTCTTACTTCTTGTTTACCCTGCGGGGGTATTATGACCATCCCGAAATTACTGGTCTTTCCTGGAATGGAAACGACCAGCTCTTATTGAATGGTTATGTTAATAATGAGGGTTTTGGGGATCTGCAGCTGTACAACCTCGACCAAAACCAGAGCCGGGAGCTTGCTCCAAATGGCTCATGTTGTTATCGCGACGCCCATTGGAGCCCGGATGGCACATACCTGTTCTATTCCTACCAGCCGGAAGCCGGTGGCGAGATCAGCCTGTATTACACCCCCACATCTGAGCTAAGCCAGTCTGGTGGATCGATGGCCTCCCTGGAGCTGCCGGCGGGTTTCCTGACCAGTGGCCTGGAATCACTCCAACCCGCCCTTCGCACCGCACACTAATCAGATTCCCTGAAGGAATCCTTCCGAGAGCTTTTAGATACTGCCGGTTATTTAATCGTAATCGGTATATATAATAAATACAATAAAATGCGTTCAATATATATAACCGGGTGTGGAACTGCGTAAATGTCAGATATGTTGCCAGCTCTGTCAGCTGCTTGAACAAACATCTGGTACACTTGGTTCGGTACTAATATATCGAG
>CAZXPK010000113.1:0-11903 GCA_964642565.1 uncultured Anaerolineaceae bacterium | reverse complement strand
CCCAGCACGCTGAAGGCGTTGCCCTCGAATTTTATGTGGAAGACCAGCTTCCCAGCGGCGATGAGCAGCAGCATGCCCAGGCAGGTCATGGCGAAGGTCACGATCACCTGCGCACCCAGCACCATCAGCGGGCTGATCGGTGTGGTCCGCAGGCGGCGCAGGATGCCATTCTCCCGGTAGTTGGCAATCGTGATCGTGACGATCAACAGTCCACTGGTGGCAATGATCATGGTGGTTAAGGCCGGTATGGCACTGTCGATCGTCCACGGACGGCCAGACTCCGGTATGGGTGCGTTGCCAGAGATGCTGCCGAACAGGAACAGATACATCAAGGGGAGTACCAGCGTAAGAAAAACGCCGATCGGCTCACGCATGAGCAGCTTGGCTTCCACCCAGGTCATTTTCAACAGGCTTTTCATCTTACACTTCACTCTCTCATCTCGCGGCCGGTCAGGCTCAGGAAGACGTCTTCCAGGTTCGGCTGTTCAGTGCGCAAATCGTGGAATGGGATTCCTAGCTCGGTCAGCAGGCTGACCACCTCGCTCACCAGCTGTACCTTGCGACCATCCTTACCATGGACGGTCACCTGCTGCCCTTGGACTTCTACCCTGCCAACCCTCGATAAAGTCTTTTCTAACGGCGCGGATAAGCCCCCGTCCAGGTTAAAGATAACCCGTTCCTCTGCTTCCAGGTTGTGGATCAGGGCTGCCGGGGTGTCCAACGCCACGATCCGGCCGTGGTCGAGGATGGCTACCCGGTCGCACAAGCGCTCAGCCTCTTCCATAAAATGGGTGGTCAGCAGGACCGTCTTGCCCTTGGCACGTACGTCGCGCACTAGGTCCCAAATGGCGTGCCGCGCCTGGGGGTCAAGGCCGGTGGTCAGCTCGTCCAGGAAAACCAGCTGCGGGTCTGGGAGGAGTGCCAGGGCGATGAACAGGCGCTGCTTCTGCCCGCCCGAGAGTTTCGAGAAGGGGGCATTGCGTTTCTCCTCCAGCCCCAATTGCGAAAGCAGCTCATTCCAGTCGGCTGCCTTGGGGTAGAACGAGGCATACAGGTCCAGCGCTTCCCAAACCTTCATCCGTTCCGGCAGGTTGGACTGCTGCAGCTGCATCCCGGTGTGTTCCCGCAGGGTTTGGCTCTCGCGCTGCGGATCCACGCCCAGGACGCGTACCTTCCCGGCGTCTGGTTTACGTAGGCCTTCCAGGCATTCTATGGTGGTGGTCTTGCCGGCTCCGTTGGGGCCGACCATCCCGAAAATTTCGCCTTCGCTGACCTCAAACGAGATCTCGTCCACCGCGACAGTCGTTCCGTAGACCTTACGCAATCCTTCAACTTGTACGATGGTATCCATATCTTTCCTCACTTCCTTTTTAAAATTGATTCCAATGCTGCCACGTGCTCCTGGAAGACCTTGCGTCCTGTGGCGGTGGCGGAGACGTAGGTGTGCGGCTTACGTTCCACAAAAACCTTGTTGACCGAAATGTAACCGGCCTCTTCCAGTTTGCGCAGGTGCGCACCCAGGTTGCCATCGGTTACCTCGAGCAGGTCGCGCAGGTAGGTGAAGTCCACCTCGTTGCCTGCATCCAGGGCCACCAAGGCAGCCATGATGCGCAGGCGCACCGGCTGGTGGATGGTTTCGTTCAATTCGGCCATGGATCACCACCTGGAGCGGATGTACAGGCCAAGGAAGACCAACCCGCCGCCACCCAAAATGGCCATCCACAGGTAAAAGATGCTGGGCAGCAGAAAGTAGCCGGCCAACATCAGGGCGATGATGATAAGGCCTGGCCAGATGGAGGTAAAGGAGAGCAACAGGCCCATGACCAGCCAACCAATCATGACGAACATGACGATGAAAATGGTCAGTTGTTTCCCGTCTATCGGCCAGGCGACTGTGATCGCGGCAATACAGTAAACGGCCAGGAGTAGCCAGATGAGTCCAATTCGTTTTGCCGTCGGAGCTGTCGACGGGCTGCGTACGCGCTTGCCCATCCGGAAGCCTAGGACTGTGCTCAGTGTGCTGCCAAGGATGCTTAATCCGATCCAGATATAGGCGACGATTTTTCCGGTCAGGAACTGAGCGCACATGAATCCGGTCAGCCAAACGATACCGGTAACGATCAGGGAAATGTGGGCACCGCTGCTGGCTATCGAATGACGGGTTTTCTGCATCATCGCCTGGATGGCAGCCAGGGCTTCTTCGGCTTCAGAGGGTGAGATGTTCACGATTTGCTCCTTTAGAGTAGTATGCAATATAAAGTACTCTATTACGCAGAGTATTCTACAACATTCCTGAGAAAAAGTCAAGACCCAATTAATGGATTTCCCCAACCGCTTACAGTATAGTTGGATCATCCCGCCTTTTTATTCCGGGCTTGCTCATTTTCTGTCAGGCTTGCTTTGTGGTTGGATTAAAGTGTCAGGCGAGGGAAAGGTTTGCGAATTATCTTTCAGGGGGTCAGACGATCGAGATGAAATGAGTAGACATTATCATAAACTCCAGCAATGCTCACGTTAATATCACCGCTGGTCATATTGTAGACGGTCGACCATTGGGTCATACCCTGTTTGACCTCGGAGAGCAGCTGCATGGCAGCATGTGGGTCAAGCTGTCCATTTAACGTGGTGAGTCGGGCGGAAATTGTGTGATAACGCGGGCAGCCGCCATCTCCCTCTGCGATGCAACGCAGGTGGTTGGTCGCCATATGCCATGCAGCTTCATTGGGCAGTTGGATCATCTCCCCTTGATAAAACTGGATCAGGACGGCTTTCCCACTCGGGTCTGCAATTAAATAATGAATGGGCGGGCCACTAGCGAAATCGATATTGTATTGCGCAAAGATCTTCAACGCCTCGTCCACATCCCGAGCGTGGTCGAGACTCTGGCGGATGATGCCGATCGAACCGATGGTAGGTCTGGATGGGTCGAAGCTGGCATCATCCATAAATTCATCGGGCACGGCTGCCATACCGATCGTCAGTCCGTATTCGTTCATCCCATCGAAGGGCATCGAGGGAGCGCTGAGCAAGGCAGTTCGCTCTCCCAGGGGCAGGTCGATCAGTGTTCTGGAGACGGCCGGACTGACCCCCAGGAATGCCAGGTCGACCATGACTGCTGAGGCATAACCATCAGGTGGGTCTGTGAAAAGGAGCAAGGCCGGGCTGAAATCCCAATCGAAGTTGCGACCATAAAGCTTATCACCTGCCTCCCCCAGAGCAGCAAAGAGTGAACAGGAGAAGTCGCCCTCTCCATTCCAGATAGAACCGGTTTGCGGGTATTCGTAATCCCCATAGTAATGCATGGAATAGAATGGATAGTCGTCTATCTTCTTCAAACTACTCAAGGTAAGGATGGCATCGGATGAAAGACCGCTCAGATCCTGTGTGGGTGAGGCAAGCAATGTGGGGGCAGTTGTTACTTTAGGTGCACCACCGCTGCACGTCGTGAGCAGGAGCAGCAGTATGGTCGAGATGGCGAGGGGCATCATAGTCTGCTTGCTGATAGGCTTCATCTCTTCCTCCAATTCCTGCTATCTCCCGGGCGGTTGTGCAAAAAACTGACGATGAAGGTGACACGCGTAATCATATTTTTCGTCATATCGTACTATCCAGATTCACCGATGCATTCGTATAATATCGAATAAGCTTCTTTTTCTGTTTTAGCAATCGTGGCAAAACCGGCTGCAGCTTTCATAAGATTATCTTGCTGGATGGCTTTTGCAATTATGGGGAGCATGTCCATCGTAGAGATGAATCGGATGATAGCTTTGGAGAAATCCAGGCCTGCCAGTACCCCAGCTTGCTCCAGGAATGCAATATAGGTGTCACGTCCAGCAGTCAAATGATCTCCCATCAAATCAGGTGGAGAGTTCAAATATTCACGTACCTGCCGCAGGCACCTGTCTGCTGTTTCCCTGCCCAGCTCCTTTGGCCAATTTGCGATTTCGCGCGATACCTTCTCCATCGCAGGGATTCCAACCATGCTGACGGGAGGTTTTACCATCATTTTGTACTCATCGGTAATTGACCGGCAGATGAGGGTTCGGGGAGAAGCAATTTCTTGTGGAATATTCAAGATTGCCAGTCTATTCCGCCTACCCAAACCAGGTACATTCACATCCCAAGCCTGTTCTAATTCTTTCAATGGCAGGGTCTGTACATCCAATAAACCAGTATCATGAATGTAGGCATTGTCGCTGTCATAACCCACCAATAATAGATAATGGATTGGGATATGTCGTTGATGGTAGATCTCTTCATAAAAGTGCAGGTGGAACATATCCAGCGGCCCGATTAAAGGGGGCATTCCAGCATCTACAGCTTCCTTGGCTTTTTCCCAGGAATATTTGAAGGATCTATTTTCTAGGTTAGTGTAATCAGCCATGAGTAACTCGGCCAGGTATTTGTGTTGCCGTGGGCTAGCAGATCCCCAATATACCTGGCGCGGTGGATCAGCAGAATTAAATCGCAGGTAAGCAAAACCGCCGCCTAGACCGAGACCGTATACAAATTCATTCGACCAGTCCTTGCCAGAGCGCCATTGAATTAAATCGCGGACGCCATTGATAGGGCACATGCCATGTGCTGTACGGTGTGGAATTGTAAGTAAATTCTTCACTGAAACCCCTCCCGAAACGGTCATCTACGCTTGTTTATACAGCAAAATGTTGGTGAAGGCAAGCACTGGATTGGCGGGCACCGATGAAAGCTTCGTCCTAATGGGTAAACCATCAATCTTCGCAAATACCTTAATAATCCATAACGCGAATATGTCAATGGGATGCCTTTATTCTAAGCTTTGTAAAGCCAAGTGATGCACTTAATCTCATTCGGGGGATTCCCTTTTCCTCACCCAGTTCGAGGCAGGGGTTGTATAAAACTTGTCGCGCGGACTGAAGGTATCGGATTAGTGATCCGGGCTAAAGACTTCTATCGGTGTTAGGGTGAGGAGAGAGTAGGAGAATTAAAAACGGTCCAGCTACGGGACGGACCGCTATAAAAATCAGTTTGGATCGGTGGTGGATTACTGGTCCGAATATTTGATGAATATTTCGCCCTCGTATTCCATGGCAGCCCATTGGTCAGGACCTAATTTTACCCAGATATTTTTTCCATTTACCCAGGTTTCCTGAATGAGAACTTCATTTCCAGCAACCAGGCCTGCAACGACTTCGGAGGTTGCGTTGTGGTCCTTGCGGATACGCAGGCTTCTTACATTCACAATCCCCTTTTTGGGTTGGGCAGCTTTTTCGGTGGTGGCTTTCTCGGCGGTCATTTTTGCGAATGCAGCTTGCTGGGCTGCAAATCTCTCCGCGTTTTCTTTTGCGATCGCAGCAGCGTTTTCAGCCTGCACTTTTGCGGCTGCGGTTTTCTCGGCCAGGGCTGTATCAGCCGCAGCTTTTGCGAACGCGGCAGCTCTATCTGTAGCGGCTTTTGTGGCAGCTGCTTTATCAGCCGCAGCTTTTTCTGTAGCAGCTTTCGCAGATGCGGTTTTCTCGTCGCGACCAGTCAGTGTATCTAGAGCTTGTTTAAAAATATTTTTCTTTTTATCGGCCATCTTTCACTCCTTCTAATATGCATACAGTTGATTGATCGTTTGCCCTATCTATTATATATCCAATAGGTCCAAAGTTAACCGATGGGAAGGCAGGGATTTATAGCTAGATCAGCAGAGTATACACAAGTGGAGATCAGCACAACTGGCTTATACACGGTATCGTCCTGGGCAGCCTGCTGCCAGACGCGGATAACCTGGCAGTCGTGATCGTGGTTTATCCTTTAACAGCGATCAGCCTGGATGTGTGCACAAGCCTCCCATAAATGGGTAGAAAATTATCAATAAACAGGAATATCGTTATAAGAAAATATACAGGCAAACTTTCAAGCATATGGTTCCGTAGGCGAGTATGTCCTTGAGGAACCAATCCTTTGGAAAGAGATCAATCCAGCAGGAAAGATTTCATGGGTGCCCATTGGTCTTTCCATACAATTGGGACAAGCTCATCCATGATCATCGGAGGATAATTAGCTGCCATTGTTACCCTATCTTCAAGGTCGAGATTGAAAAGAATGAAAGGGACAACCCAATATGGAGGTCCGGTATGCTCCTGACTATACTTGCTTGCCGCCTCTCCGATTCGCCTCTGGTCTTCCAAATCGATGACTGCTGTGAGAGCGTCCCTGGAGAAATAATATTCTTCCAGTTGAATGTGCGGCTCCCAAACTTCTGTAATCTTATGCATTGCATCGACAATTATCCTTAGCCCATTGACCAGTGCCTCACCGGATACGTCTGCAATCGCCTGAGGGAGAAGAGCTAGAAGCATTTCGATCGCATGGTGGTCATTTAAGAGTTGTGCGTAAGGGGCTGAAGGGATTACCTTACGAAATGCAGGAAACGCGATCAAGTCTTCCCCTTGGTGATGTGATCCTAATACAGATGACAGGCAATGAGTATAGCTGGTAAAACCAAGAAGAAATTGATCTGATGGGAACCCAGATTGTAGAAATTCAATTCCCTTGACCTTGCCAACATTCAGTGCTCGAGTGATGACTCTATGGATGCGGATCAGGTCCTGTGCCAGGTTGGGTGTGGGAGCGGTTGGCGTCATGTCATATCCTCCTATTTTCACTTCACCAGGAGAGTACATTAGATGTGACTGTAGGTTTTTTCTACTTAAGGTCGTACGATGAGAAAGGCGGCCTCAGCGCAGTTGGATGCATGGTATCCTATCGATCACAGTATATGCTGTCCCAATCCCATCAATATGACAAGTACAGTATATAACTATCCTCTGCTATATTTATACGAATTTGTTTAAAAATGTATGAGAATCACTCAGCTTTGGGCCGGGCTGTTCAATCTCTAGCTGACTGGGTGGGAGGAATGGAAGTTAGGCGGGTTTAGCTGCTTCCACGTATATGTTTTCTTACTCTTATATTTTCAGGTGCAAACAGGGATCTCCCCAATTTTAGATACTAGTTGGCAGGGTAGTGAAGTCGATGTCTACATATGGAAGGTCATTGGCAATTCGGCTGGAACGACCTCGCATAAAGCGACCCACCCAGGTATCAGGCAATGCAACATCGGAATGGCCAATCAAGGTGGCATAGATGCACAGTTCTTTTAGCTTGAGGAAGCGCGGAAGCTGGCTCTGCCAAAATTGAGACAGGTCGTTCTCCTGGCGATAACCGGCAAGATAATTGGTGATGAAGCGTTGGGCGAAGACCTGGTTTTCTGTTTCGTCGGCGGTATTGTAGAGAACAAGCACATCGAACAGCGCCATAGCGACGTCCATGGCGAACCAGCCGTACACACAGTCGTCGAAGTCAATGATGGTGACACTACCATCGGGGTGGATGAGGAAGTTAGCATAATGCAAGTCGTCATGGATGAGGCCGAAATCCATGGGATTGCTGGGCAGTTGCTTCAATTCGTTGATCGATAAGGCAAGTTTTCCTCGGGCCGGGTCAGGGGAGGTTGCTAGCAGGTCAGTTGCTTCGTGGATCTCATAGGAATCGAACCACTGCGGTCGGGTAAGGAAGGGTCGAGATGGTCGGTAGCGCTTCGTGGCAGCATGAAGCTTACCAGTCGCCATACCGATGGATCGAAAAAGCTCGTCTGTCCATTCAGATGGCGGGATATTTTCCGCCAGGGTGCCTTCAGCTTTCTCAAAAGCGGTGATGGTATAGCGCGTACCGTAATGCTTTAGGTTTTCCAGCAGGCGGTTATTGATGGAGGGTAGGGGTGCAGTGACCGGCACCCCCTCGTCGCTAAGGAAACGCACCCACTCCAGCATGCCTAATGTCTGCTCTCGAGGGCAGTCCTCGACACCGATGCGCAAGATGGCGGATTTTTCGCCACGGGGAAATTGGTAGACGGCATTAGTATGCCCGCCCGAGAGTGGGATGAGTAAGTCAGGGGAGGTATTATACAAGCTACAAGCTAATGAGAGCAGTTGAGGGTCCATGCATGCGATTGTATCAACAAAATCATCTGCGCTCAACGTTTATGACGGTGGGAAACACGGCTGGTGATGGGGGTCACATTGCTCGCCGGATTCATCATTTATAATACATCGTACCTCATGATGATGGAGATAATATGACAACTTATGACCTCGTGCTTTCTAATGGACGAATTCTAGATGGTTGTGGAAATCCCTGGTTCTGGGGCGATCTGGCTATCCAACAGGAACGGATCGTTGAATTAGCACCAGCTGGTATGCTGCAGGGAACGCAGACGATTGATATTGCTGGTCGCTTCGTTGCTCCGGGTTTCATTGACATCCATACTCATTCTGATCTTTCCATCCTGGTTAATCGCCAAGCCGAGAGTGCGGTCCGCCAGGGGGTTACAACCCAGCTCATCGGAAATTGTGGGATGTCGCCTGCGCCTGTAGAAGCAGCCTATAGTTCTGAAATGCGTCGCCAATGGGGATCCATTTCTGACCAACCAGAAGTCTCCTGGGATTGGCACTCCTTTGGGCAATATTTGGATACCCTTCAAGATGGTGGCTTGGGAATCAATATCGCTTCATTGGCAGGTCATGGTGCGCTGCGAATCGCTGCCATGGGCCTCGAGGAGCGTGCCCCATCCTTATCCGAGCTCAATCGGATGAAAGAGCTCGTGGCTGAAGCCATGCAGGCCGGTGCCTTCGGGATGTCCACCGGCTTGGTATACCCGCCGGGCTGCTATGCCAGTACCGACGAGATCATTGCCTTGTGTCAAGTGGTTTCTCGTTACCATGGGATGTACGCTTCGCACATCCGAGGCGAGCGGGAGACGATCCTGCAGGCGGTGGCAGAAGCCATCCGTATCGGGCGTGAAGCGGGTGTGCCAGTGCAGATCTCCCACAATGCCCCCAAGTTTGGTGCCCCATTTGACGCCAGTGCCAATTTGCATCTGGTGGAAGATGCCCGGGCGATGGGTCAGGATGTGACGGTGGATAATGACGTCCATACCGACCTGGCTCCTGCATTGACGGATGGACTACCCCAAGAAATAGAAGACCTACCAGCAAACGAAATTGCTGCCTTGCTTCAAGACCCTGAGAAGCGAGGCGCGATCCGCAATGAGATTGTTGAGGATCGAAAGCCGGCTTTTGGTCCGGTGGGGCTGCTCAAGCACGGACAATGGCAGCGGATCACTATGCTGCATGCCCCCCAAAGCCCCCATGTTATCGGTAAAACCCTTCAGGCCATTGCTAACGAGCGAGGTCGCGATCCATTCGATACCTACTTTGACCTGATCATTGAAAATGGTCACGAGGCAGAAGCCATCTTTGACTATATTGATGATACGAATATCCGCCTTCTGCTCCAACATCCGACTGTGATGATCTCATCCGATGGGCAGGTGCTGGCACCCTACGGTTTCCTGAATGACCCGACCCCCTACCAGCCATGCAGTTACGGTGAATTCCCTGGTGTGCTGGAGAGGTATGTACGTGATACGCCAGTGCTCAGCCTTCAAGAAGCCATCCGAAAGATGACCTCCTACCCTGCCCAACGGCTTGGGCTGCGGGATCGCGGCGTGCTGCGTGAAGGCGCCTGGGCTGATATCGTTATCTTTGACTTGGATCGCATCCATGACCGTGCAACCAACTTATACCCGCACACCTATCCTTTCGAAAACTACCCGCATCAGTATCCTGAGGGGATCGATTACGTCTTCGTGAATGGTGTGATAGTCGTTGCAGGTGAAGGGCATACAGGAAGCTTACCGGGTAAGGTGCTGAGGCATTGAAATTAGCACATAGCTATATCGATATATTCAATCGATACAGGTTAGCTGTCTGGTAATAGAGTAAACCGGACTTTTAACTGTTTTTCCCCAAGTATCGGAACGCCCCCAGCGATTGTAATCCGATACTGAGGATGGAGGTGTAGGAAATGACCTTCTGCCCAACAACCTGGATTACCAGCCCATCAGGAGAAGAAAAGCTGGGTCCATTAGTCATCAGCAGGTAGTAACCGATCAGCATCAGGCAGAAGACGGTGAAGACCCAGGCATATCGCTTTGGGTAGCGTTTATCCATGAACATGACGGGCACGTAGAACAGCACCGCCAGGGGGAAAAGGCGGAATGCCCACATAACGAATTGAATATGGACGGGTCTGACCAGGTCAGCAGGGGCGAAGGCGATACCGATGAAGCTGATACCTGCCAGTACACCCAGGCCAGAGCCAATCAGGCTGTGGACTTTTTGCAGGTGGGTGTTTTGAAAAAAGCGTGGGAAAATGATGAAAAAGATCACCAGGCAAGCACCAGCCGCGCTTAGCGAAAGAAAGAACAATATTGCAGAGACCCAATTAGGTTTACCGGAGAGGGCGGTCACCATCCCCAGGTTGCTCAGGAAGTTGTGGGTGAAAGAATAGCCGGAGGCGGCGTGATCGTCGACCGTCCCACCAGCATAGGTCAGCATGGCGATCAGGGTGAGAATGACGAACGCTGCGCAGCCGATTGCGATGGTGAGATATAGCTGGCGAAGTTTTTCCTGGCTGATTCGGTGGTTTTTCATAATGAGGACTATACTCGGGAGAGGTTGAGGTGTCAAGGAATGAGGCAATAGATAAAGGTGGGCTCATTTATCATCTTCAATTAATCTCCATTGTGGTATAACACCTCGAGTAATTATTAATCGCTGTAAGGAGGGTTCCATGTATACAACCGACCAATACGAAGGCATGTTGGCTGAGACGGTGATCTTACCTGGCTACCATGCTGATCTGATCAATGCTTATTACGCCCGGCCACTTGGTGCGGGCCCATTCCCAGGGATGGTGCTGATCCATCACTTGCCAGGTTGGGACGAGTGGTACCGCGAAACTACCCGCAAGTTCGCCGCCTATGGATATGTTGCCCTGTGCCCAAACCTGTATTTCCGTGACGGGCATGGCACGCCCGAGGACGTGGCAGCCAAGGTGCGCGGAGCAGGAGGCGTCTCCGATGAGCAGGTGCTGGGTGATGTGGGCGCAGCACTTTCGATGCTGCTGGCGCTTCCATACGTGAGCGATAAGGTGGGTGTGTTTGGCACCTGTTCGGGTGGCAGGCATGCCTACCTCTGCGCCTGCCGTATTCCCGGGTTTTCAGCAGTTGTGGATGGCTGGGGAGGGCGTGTGATTATGACTCCGGAGGAGTTCACCCCCAAGCAGCCGGTCGCACCGGTGGACTACACAGCAGACCTGACCTGCCCCGTGCTGGGCATCTTTGGCAATGATGATCACGGCCCCACACCTGAGCAGGTGAACCAGCTTGAAGCGGTCTTAAAGGAGCATGGCAAGGATTATGAGTTCCATCGCTACGATGGTGCCGGGCATGGATTCTTCTACTATAACCGTCCGCTCTATCGTCAGGAGCAGGCAGTGGATGGTTGGCAGAAAGTATTTACGTTTCTCGATAGAACCCTCAAAGGAGGCTAGCATGTGCACGATGATCGCCAAACAGTTGGAGGTTACCGGCAGCGGCAAGGCTGGCACTGGCTGGTTCAGGGTGGATCAGGCAAGCGTGAGCTATGACCATCCCTTTGACATGCCACTGGAATATGCCTTGAATATCGACTTTACCAATCAGGCAGGTGGACCTGCAGCACGCGTGGCGGTGGAGCTGGATGCTAATTCGGCGAGAAAGCTGGTGGAGGTGATTCAGGAAGTGATGCGTCAGGCTGAGGCGGGAGGGTTTGTGGAAGGTTAGCCTTCCAGGAAGAGAAAGAACCGGGTCAAAATTAGCTGGCGGTAATGAAAAGAGATTACACTTAGTATGCTGTGAGTGTGTTGAATGGGACTTGCATATTGACATTTTGATGTAACATCGATCATCCATCCATATCGATTGAGTAGATCCACACCGGGCCAAAATCATTTTTTGGGTGGATATAACTATCTTTGGGACAATCTAAGAA
>CAZXPK010000112.1:0-12215 GCA_964642565.1 uncultured Anaerolineaceae bacterium | reverse complement strand
GCCCAGCGGCACTGGTAGTCCCAGACTTAGGCACGATGAACCTGGTGGTGGATGTTTTGGACCCTGAGCGGGATGATTATGGCTCGGGAGCATATACATATCCATCCGATGCGGTGTTCACGGCTGGCTGTTACGACATCCTGAATTTCCAGGTTGGGTCTGATGCAGAGAATATCGTTTTCAAGTTCACAATGCGAGGTCCGGTGGAGAATTCGTGGGGTTCACCCAATGGACTTTCTGTTCAAACGTTCGATATCTATATCGATAAGGATGGGGATGGACAAGGAGGAGTGAATTTCCTACCCGGGCGGAACCTGGCTTTACAGGATGGTTTTGCATGGGATTACGCCATCACCGTGGAAGGTTGGGAACCAGGGATTTATATTCCTGGTGAGGCAGCCCCTGAAAGAATCGCCCCCAGCAGCGATTTTCAAATTCTACCTGATCCAGGTCAGCAGCGAGTGACCATACGAATCCCCCGTTCCATCCTGGGTGATAATCCTGAAGAATGGAAATATTCAGCCATGGTACTCAGTCAGGAAGGGTATCCCAGTGGTGGAGTGCAAAGAGTGCGCGATGTCAATCAGAACGCTGAACAATGGCGTTTTGGGGGTGGACCCACCGACACCAACCATACGCGGGTGATCGACCTAGTATGGCCGGAGGCTGGTGTGCAGGAGACATGGTTGAGCACATACACACCAAGCCAGGCTACCCAAACTGAACTAACTTGGACGAACTTTGCCAGGGTGGAGATGCTGGTTAAGGGTCAATAGTATAATTGACTATACTTCCCGGTCTATCTTCCCAGGGGTTGTAAGCTCCCGGGAAGATTGTTCTAGTGTGGTTGGGTCATGCACAATAAATACACTTCAATATTCATTTCTGGGTTGATATTGCTGCTAGTGATACTCGTGGGTGGGTGCCGGCGCGCCAACACAACCACGACACCAACCATTCCATCTAGTGCTTCACCCAAGCCGAGTGTAGAAGCATCTGCAGCTATCAGCAGTCCATCCCAACCATATCCACAACCCACCACGACAATTATTGCTCAAGCCACAATAGGTGGATATCCCGAACCATCGTTTCCAACAATTGCTCCACAAACCGAGATACCTTACCCACAGCCCTCTGTTCCTAGCGGGTATCCGACCCTGGAAATATCCACACTATCTCCATACCCCACACCATTAGCATCCGCTACACAAAGAACAACAAATACCCTCGAACCAAGTCAAACCGAAAGCCTAAACTCTCCAACCCCGACTGGTACTGAGACGGAAGTACCCCCATATCCCGGCCCGGGAGAGAACCCAAGTCCGATCCCTGTATCTTCAGAGGCATATCCGGGACCAGAAATAACGTATACGCTGTCACCATACCCAGGTACGGAAATAACGAATACACCGGAAGCATACCCAGGTGCGGCGACTTCAACGCCGGGAGCCAGCCAAACTCCTTCCAAGTCAATCACACCGACAATCGCAAGCAGTGGAACCGCATCTCCATCAATTTCACCTACAGAAAGAACAAGTACCCCAGGGGCGACTCCAACAGAGCTTCCAACCAGGCTTCCTTTATCACCGCCACCAGCTGGCAGCTCAGTGACCATATGGCACTCATGGGACATTGCTGAAACGGATGTTCTTCGAACGATCATTCAATCTTTTCAACGCTTGTACCCAGATGTGACGTTCAGCTTACTGTATGTGCCATTGGACGATCTACTCAGTACTTATCAAGAAGCGGCTTATCTCGGGCAAGGCCCGAGCCTGTTATTGGGACCTGCTAAGTGGGGGTCGGAGCTCTTCGATGGAGAATTGATCACCGACCTCAACCCATACGTTCCATTTGACTATCTTACGAGTCTAAACCCTGCTGCGCTTGCATCGGGTGAGTATCACAAGTCACTTATCAGTCTTCCACTCTCTCAGCATGGAATCGTAATGTTCCGAAACACAGCAATCATCTCCAACTCTCCAACAACGTTTGATGAGCTAATTTCAATGTCTCATGAGGTAACTCATGGAGGGGTTGTAGGTTCCTACCTTGAACGCGGTTCATACTTCTCAGCTGCCAATATCCCTGGCTTGGGCGGCAGGTTGATGGAAGAGGATGAAGACCCAGCATTTAGCGATGCAGTTGGCTTGGAATGGATGAACTTATTAAGTGCTTATGATGACGCGGGAGCAGTAACTTTCAATACCAACCGCGATCTGGACATGTTCAAGCGTGGTCGTGTGGGGATCATTATTGACGGTTCGTGGAACATATCGCTCTTAATACAAGTTATCGGTGCGGACAAATTGGCGATTGACCCTTGGCCTACTTATGGAACCGGGCATATATCCGGCTGGGTGGAATCAGACAGCGTGTTTTTAAATGCGAATACTACCGATAATGACCGTTTTGCAGCCTTAGCCTTTATAGGCTACCTGCTTGACCCGAATGTGCAGGTGCGTCTAGCTGAGGTTGGGCATATTCCATCTGTAATTACTGCAAAACCGAGGGACTTACTATTGCAGCAAGCTATGGAAGCATTTTCTAAGGGCACACCCTATCCAATCAGTGTTGGTGAGAGCGTACTCAACCTTTATTGGAAAGAACTAGATTTGGCAATCAGGGAAGTATTCGTGAGTGGAATCAACCCTGCGAATGCGTTGAAAGCTGCCAGTGATGATCTGTTGCAAATACTGAGAAATCTGCAGACCACACCATAAAGGATAATATGAGCGTACCAGAGTGGGTTCAAGATGCCATCTTTTATCAGATTTTTCCAGATCGTTTTGCCAATGGTGACCCGGATAATGACCCACCGAATTTAGTCCACTGGGGATCACCCCCGACAAGTTGGGGTTTTCAGGGCGGCGATCTAAAGGGTATCCTGCAAAGGTTTGATTACCTGCTTGATCTGGGGATCAATGCGATCTATCTAAATCCAATTTTTCAGGCGACATCAAATCATCGTTATAACACAATGGATTACTACCAAATTGATCCAAAGCTTGGAACTTTGGGAGACTTTCACAACCTGATTGAGCTTACTCATCGTAACCATGTGAGGATCATCCTGGATGGAGTTTTTAACCATTGTGGTAGAGGCTTTTTCGCATTCATCGATATTCTTGAAAACCAGGAATATTCGGGGTATCGGGATTGGTACCATATCAAAAGGTTCCCAGTGGAAGCTTATTCCTGGGGCGAAGCAAGTGCTTACCTCGGTTGGTGGGGGATGAAGAGCCTGCCCAAATTCAATACCAACAATCCACGAACCAGAAGGTATCTGATGGATGTAGCCCGGTATTGGATAGAGCAGGGTGCCGATGGCTGGCGCTTGGATGTACCGAACGAAATTAATGATGATAGCTTTTGGGCTGAATTCCGGGAGGTGGTTAAATCTGCCAACCCAGAAGCCTACCTGGTTGGCGAGATATGGTCACCTGACAAGCGCTGGGTGGGAGAGGGACACTTTGATGGTCTCATGAATTATCCCGTCATGGATGCACTCGCAGGATTACTGGCTACCAACTCTTTAGATACGGCACATTTCGCGGAAAAAGTGGAAGGATTGTTAACACTCTATCCACGTGATAATGCTTATGCCATGTATATTCCCATCGGTTCTCACGATACTGAGCGGATATTG
The DNA here is from genome assembly GCA_964642565.1 of uncultured Anaerolineaceae bacterium. Taxonomy (GTDB): domain Bacteria; phylum Chloroflexota; class Anaerolineae; order Anaerolineales; family UBA4823; genus FEB-25. The sequence goes on along the minus strand of CAZXPK010000112.1, from coordinate 8,566 downwards.
ACCAGAATGGGAAATGATCTAAATAAAACCCGATTAGCGTATCTGTTCCAATTTGCTTATCCAGGAGCACCTGCCATTTATTATGGGGATGAGATTGGCCTGGTGGGAGGTAAAGACCCTGGATGCAGAGGGGCATTTTCATGGGAAGAAACGAGCTGGAACACTAAGTTGCGTAATTTTATTAAATCACTAATAAACCTACGAAAACAGCATACAGCACTCCGCAGAGGGGATTATTTTCGACTGGAGCAGAATTCCAATCCAGCCTGCTATGCGTTTGCACGAACTATGACGAACGATAAATTACTAATAATAATGAATGCCAGTGCAAATGAGTTAAAAACATCCGTCAATATTGAAAAGATTGGCTGGGAAGATGGACGAATATTAAAGGATCTCATAGCTCCCGAGAAGCAAATCACCATCTCCAATCGTTCAGTAGAGATCATATTGCCTGCCTGGGGAGGCATATGGCTGGGTTAATTTGCGGTATACTTGCAGGCACCAGGCAATCCTAGATCACCATGAATTTCGATACCATCCCCAGCCTTCAGCTGCCATTATTCGTTTACGGGGAACCAGCTGCAAAAATAGACGAGCTTTTGCCGGCTGTTTGGAACGCAACAGAGGCTCTGGCGTCTCCAGACTCAACGACAAGGCACCACGGGATTGATGCCTTGCTCGAGCTGGGGGTGCAGCGAGTATCACCATTGGTAGCTTTCATGATAGCCACATGCTTAAGCGACCCGGATATCTACATTCGCAGGCGAGTCGCTTATATTTTGGCTGATTTAATCAACAACGAACCAGCGGTCAGTCAGACACCTGAAAATGTCAGGAAGACCGTCACCAATTACCTCCACAACATGCGTGAAAGGACAATCTTTGGCCTGTTAGAGGTAGCAGCAATCGACCCACTGGTCGAAAAATCCATATACCAATTGCTCAATGCTTGCCCATTTGCAGGCAAGCATTTGGGAGATATCCTTACGCATTGGAAGAATCCTTTGCCAATCCGGCAAAAAGCGGTATATTTTGTTGGACTGGTAGGTTATTTGGATGCCCTACCCGTTTTGCAGCGGACATTAAATCGACTGGAAGCCCGGCAAAATGGACAATATGTGATGTCTTTTGCTCCCCCGTCGATAAAATCCGATGAAGACATATTGCCAAGCCTACGCATAGCCATTCAACAATTAAGTGCGCGCTAATTAGCTCCCCGGCGATATTGACCCCCCAGGAATTTTATAGCAAGTTACACCGAGTGACCTCGACCTGATTTATTTAAAACAATATTGGATGCAATTAATAGGTTAGTAAAAACTTATCACACCGGAATTGCATGTTTGCAATTTGGACAAATCGGCTCATTATTTTTAATCACAAATCCACAATTCGGGCAAGTACGAGGTTGAACCTCTCCCAAAGGCGCGCCGCAAGCGATACAGCTTGGTTCCCCCACCGGGTTGGCTGTTAAGCAATATGGGCACACTGTTCGGCGCAAGCGATTTGAGAGCTCCTGAGATGCACCTGCTGCTCGGGCAACTTCATCAATGGCTTGCCAGACCTGCTCATTGATCTGCAAGTTTTGAATATCCTGAGCGAGATCATCCAACCTACCCAAAAGGTTGAAAGGGTTGCGCATAGCGGCCAAAGCAGTTGTACCAAGGCTGGCGGCTATCCCCATCCAAGCTTGCTGCCCTATCTGCACAGCGACACCATCTTCTACTTTCTGTAAGATTACAGATACGGTAGTATCACCTCCCGCCATGGCACCAGGGCGGGTGCCAATCTGAACAATCAGACGGTCAGCATCTCCCAATTGTTGGGCGCGTAAATTACCCCGATTGAAGTGTGCCATTAGTGTTTCGCTGAAGTCTGAGGGGGATAGATTTCCATGATAAATTCGTTGTTCCATGATGATACTCCTATGGCTTATACGTGACTATCTTACCAATGTTGTACCCTGAAAAAGTCGCTCACCAGAGCGTACCGATATTAGTTTAGATTATAATCGTCATACGCATGAATACCTAATATTTCATCAGGTATTTTTATTATTATTTTGGAGCAATGATGCAGCAATATAAAGTCAGATTATTGATTGTAATCCTTCTGATAGGTGGATTTTCCTGGTTGGGATTAACCTCCACTGTTCGATTTGAGGCTGCTGCTCAGCAACCGACGGTATCCATCCCTACAGTGACAAGCAGCCCGTTCGGAACCATGGTAACGGTTAATATGGACCAGGAGCAGATTAACGTCCGAGCTGGACCCAGCCAGGATTATCCCATTGTGGGAGTACTGGAACAAGGTGAAAAAGTGCCTGCACTGGGTCGGTCAGTGGGTGGCGATTGGGTGGAAATTGCTTATCCGGTTGTGGATGGTGGAGTTGCTTGGGTTTATGCCTATCTGGTGAGTATCTCAGGAGGTGAGCTTCCCATTATCGTGCCTCCACCTACGCCAACCCCTCGGGTAACGCCCACGATTGATCCCACATTGGCGGCTCAACTTATTGTCGAAATTGGACCGACGCGAATGCCAACCTTTACCCAACCCCCGCCAATCACAATACCGACTTACACCCAGGCACCAGAGATAAACGTTGCCGGTGGCCTTCCGATGGGGTTTATCATTATTGGACTAGCGGTGGTCGGGTTATTCGGGCTAATGATCTCGGTATTCCGCGGGAGATAAAAAAAAGATCATGAAGTTTGCGCTTCATGACCTCGAAAATCCTTGTCTTACTAAAATATTATCCACAAGCAGCGCAATTGCTGGAAGATTCACCTTCTTCACCCTCGTGAGAAGTAAAGCTTTGACCGCAGCTGCAAGATGAGATTGCATTTGGGTTAATAACCTTGAACCCGCTACTCGTCATGCCTTCAACGTAATCTACCGTGGCACCCTGTAAGTATTTACTGGATAGTTCATCTACTATGAGCTTTATCCCATCCAGCTCAGTGACACTATCTTCGGGGCGGATGTTGTTATCCAATGCCAGACCGTATTGATATCCTGAACAGCCACCTCCTGAGATATACAAACGGAGCGCATATCCTTGTAAATTTTTCTGGGACATAACCTCCCGAACAGCATTTGCAGCAGGTTGAGTAAGCGTAATCGATTGTGTGAGAGTTTCTTCTGGAAAAGTCATATCTATCTCCAGGTCAATTTATTTGATAACTTTGGTCTGATTTTACCAGTTAAGATTTTTACGTCAATGGTTCGTGATTAAGTATCTGATGAATGTATCAATCCTGCCAGGCAGAGGCATCATCAAGGCTTTTCTTCTCGTCTGCAGTCAGTCTGAACCCGACTGTACCAAGATTATCTTCGAGCTGTTCCAGGCTGCGAGGTCCGATGATTGGACTGGTGATTAGCGGATTGCTTAGCAGCCAGGCTAATGCAATTTGTGATACTGATTTTCCCTGCTGCGACGCCAAATTCTCAATTGTTTCGTGTATCACCCAGCCTTTTTCGTTGAAGTAGCGTCGTTTGACCCCTCCAAGACGAGCAGATTCTGGCTCCATTTGCCCACGGCGATATTTATCAGTTAAAAATCCAGCTGCGAGCGGTGAATAAGGGATAACACCCAAACCATATGTACGACATACCTCCATCAACTCACGCTCGAATTCTGGCCGATGGACGAGATTATAGTGCGGTTGTAAAGAATCAAAGCGCGCAATGAAATTCAAGCGTGAGGTCCAAATCGCTTCAGTGAGGCGCCAGGCGGGATAATTCGAACAACCAATATAGCGGACCTTTCCCTGATGTACGAGATCATCCAGAGCACTTAATGTCTCCTCAATCGGGGTTTTATCGTCAAATGAATGAGTCTGGTACAAGTCAATATATTCAACTCCCAACCGCTGCAATGATGCATCTACAGCCCGAATAATATGAGCTCGAGAAAGCCCTTCATCATTTGGACCAGGCCCCATCTTACCACGCACTTTGGTGGCAAGCACCAACTGCTCGCGGGGGATGGTGGACTGCTTGATCCATTTGCCAATGATCGTTTCAGCTACACCGCCAGGATTACCATCAGCCCAGCGTGAGTACACATCAGCTGTGTCAATGAAGTTAATCCCGGCCTCAAAGGCAACACTCAAAATTTTAAGTGAAAGGGGTTCATTGGCGGTCCACCCGAATTGCATCGTCCCAAGGCATAACTCAGAGACTTTTAGACCCGTACGACCTAGTGATTTATATTCCATATTTCCTCCTAATGAGATATTTGGCTTGATATTCGCAGATTAATCACCCACGCCGGTCAACATACCTTTTTGAAGTGCTAATAATACACCCAGCTGAAGGGAACCGTCGATAAGATCTCCATTAAGAATCATCTGGAGGACTTCACCCACAGGCTTGTGGACCGTCTCAAGGATTTCGCCTGGCTCGAGATGTTGAGTAGTTTTCACCAAGTCGGTAGCGAAAAACAAGTTGGTCGCAGCACGTAAAACACCGGGGAATTGATTATAGTAACCAAGCTTCTCGAGATGGCGCGGTGAATAACCGGTCTCCTCCTCGAATTCCCTACGGGCTCCCTGGATTGGGTCTTCACCAGGCTCCAGGTGTCCGGCTGGGAGATCATAAATCACTTTTCCAACGGGGTGACGATATTGGCGGGTGAGGATGATACAGCCTTCATTCGTCAAGCTGACGGTCGCCACTGCCTCCACCGGGCTGGTGAGGTAGAAGTATGGGCGTTGGACACCTTCATACTCCAATGTATCGAGGATCACTTTAGCATACGGGTTATCGAAAAGGATTTGTGAGCTTACCAATTTAAAATTAAACATGGGTGATACCCTTCAGGTAATAGATATTCCGATAGATACTTTTCATGATGCGGAATTATATATTCGAATGAGAAGCCCGTGGGAAATAATCGACCCACGGGCTCATCATTCATTGAACAAAAAGTAATGGGATTATGTTTTTCTGGCTGACTGAATGGCAGAACGGATTTGTTCCATATGTGTTTGGAGATGATAGGAATTTTGACTTGCCTGATAGACTAATTTCCAGAATTTACCCTTGTGAGATAAGAATTCCACGGGAATATGTGCCAGCATGGCTAAAGTTTCAGCATCATGAGCTTTGAGCTCTTTCAGCAGCGCACTTTTTGTAGAGAAGATTGCCGTAGTTCCATCGATACGCGCTTGAATATTGCCACCAAAGCCATCATATGCGCCCTCATGGCCTCCGACAACTTCGGTGGCGTAATTTTGCCAACCAAGCTCACTGTGGATCAGATGTGCCAGAACCTCATTGACACTCCAATCTGCTGGTCCAGGCTTGAAAGAACACTCTTCTTCGCTGGCAGCATTCAATAATTCTTCGATCTCGGTTTCATATCGCCGATAAATTGGCTCAACCTGTTTGACGAGATCGATGCTTGAGGTAGGGATAGTCGGGATGGGTCGTCCGGAAAGGGTCATCTTAACCGATTTCTTTTCCGCACCACGATAGAATGTAACTTCGACTACTTCACCCGCATGTTTTGTACTGATGATTGACCCCAACAAAGCGCCCGCAGTAAGCTCATGCCCATCCATTGCCACAATAACGTCATCTTTTTGCAATCCTGCATCTTGCGCACCCATCCCATCCACAACGCCTTCCAAGCGTATCCCAAAATCAACGGGAATACATAACTCCGCGGCAATCTCTGCATTAAATTCACCGATGTATATCCCCAGCATAGGACGCCTGGTGATGCGCAAGTCGGGTCCATTTTCAAGCACCGAGGCAAGATTTTCTAAGGCGCTCCTCCATTCCTTTTCGTACACACCCGCAATCTCCAGCCATTTTTGGCTTTTGCCTACACCACGGTGAGCGAGCCTTACAAGGGTTCCACCCGCTTGCTTCTGTAAAGATACTTCAACTCGGGTTTGACGGGGCTCACCCCGACCGAACCAGGTGAAAGAAACAAATTTATCTTTCTCAAGCTTAATATATTCACCACTCGTGTAATAATCCATTGGCCAGCACATGTACAAACGCCCACCAGGGTGCGGATCGGCGGTGGCTACATCGCACATCCAGTCTTTGAGGGCGGTTGAGTTGGTGAAGTATTGATATACCTCTGAAGGAGAGGCTTGTATAAATTTCTCGATTTTTTTGGATGACATTTTTTCCTCCATATGCGTGTATAGTATAAACTCCCACTTTATTTACATCAGCGGATCAATATAAGTTCATGATTAATGGAGATATTTATTTCTTGATTAAATTTCAATAGTTAAGTAGGGTTTCAATTCCTTCCTTGATACGATTGATGCCTGGTATAACCGCGTCCATCAAACTGATGTTGTATGGGATTGGGATATCGGGTGTCGCGATGCGAACAATGGGTGCATCCAGGGCATGGAACGCCTGCTCGTTGATCGTGGCGATGATTTCAGTTGCGAAACCATTGGTGACATTATCTTCATGAACAACCAACACCTTTCCTGTGCGATATACGCTTTCCATAACACTATTCTTATCCCAAGGCAAGATGGTGCGTAAATCCAGCAAACTGACACGACCTGAGAAATCTTTGACAGCCTCGAGACAACGATGAACCATGGCACCCCAAGATATCAAGGTTATCTCGTTACCCCGGGTAAGCTGGGAAGCCATCCCAAAGGGCAAACAATAGTCATCCCCAGGATATGGGCGGCGCGCTTCGGGACTATCCAACAAAGCCCGGTGTTCAAAGAAGAAAGTCGGATCATCGCCTCTCAATGCAGTCCGTAACAAACCTACGGCATCCTCAGCATTAGAAGGATAAGCAATCCGCCACCCGATAAAATGAGCATAGATGGCTTCCCCTGACACACTATGCCAAGGATCACCTGTCTTTTTAGCATACCCAACCGGCATACGCACGATGACGGGGGCAGCAAAATGATTGGCTGTACGCCAACGCAAAGTACCCAGATCATTGAGCTGCTCGTGGGCAGGATCTGCATATTTTCGGAATTGGATTTCAGGGACGGGCAGCAACCCGGCCATAGCCATGCCGGTTGAGCGTCCGATAATGCCATCTTCATTCAAAGAGGTATCGAAAACACGATCCTCTCCGAAATGGGATTGCATTCCCTGGGTGGCTCCATGCACACCACCTTTTAAACCCACATCTTCACCGAAAACCAGGACCCGTGGATTGAGCTCCATCTCAACCTCCAGGGTGCGACGAACAGCATCGATCAGATTAATGCGGGGTCCATTTGGAGTAGGGGTAGGTGACCCAGGCGGAAGCATTGCTCCTATGGGACGAAGTCCACCCTGATGTTGAATTTTGCCGGAAAAATATACATGCTCAAGGACAGAATTTGTAGGTGGTTCAGGTACTGCTTCAGCGATTTTCATGGCTTGCTGAAGCTCTTCGTCCACCCTATTTTCCAATGCATGCCAGCCGGTTTCATCCAGGTTATTTTGTTCTTGAAGATAGGTTTTTAGCTTTGGGATGGGATCATGCACAGCCTCCTGGGCACGTTGTTCATCCGACTTATAAGCCTGCGTATCAACGAAAGTGTGTCCCATCAAGCGGGGGACGCGCAAACGTAACAGGCATGGTCCACCCTCCGACCGGGCAAACCCGACTGCCTCACGAATGGCATTCCAGGTGTTCAGGGGTTCAGTGCCTTCAGCATCAATGGTTTTTAGATTCTCATAAACGGATAAATTAGCGGCGATATCTCCACCGGGTGTCTGGCAAAGGGATGGCACCGATAAACCATATTGGTTATCCTCGATTACGAAAAGGAAGGGATACCACATGGTAGTTACGATGTTCAAAGCTGCCCAAAATCCATTGGCAGCTACGGAACCTTCACCACCCATAGCGACTGCGATAGCCCCATTCCATTCAGGTTCTTCAAGCACCTGGGTATGATATCGTACAGATTGTGCCCATCCAGCTGCGGGCGAATATTGAGCACCCACATTCCCCGAGGTGGGTAAGATGGTCAACTTCCCATTGCCTGGCAGGTTATACATCACGCCAGTATCGCGTCCTTCAGATGGCCCAGCAGCACGCGCCATCCCTGCCGCCAATGCGTCAGACGCACTTAAACCACATGCAAGCAAGAAGGGTCTAGAACGATAATAGACGGCAGCAGCATCATGAGGATGGGTGAGTGCCTGGGCAAGTAACACCTGCACCAGCTCATGCCCGGCTGAAGAGAACTGGTACTTGATCTTTCCTTGTGGAGTAAGCTGCTGCACTTCCAAGAGGTCCATTTTTCTGGAAAGCAGTACTTTATGTGCGACTTCAAGCCAGTTTGGCATATTTTCTACCATGAGAATCCTTTTGAATGAACATGTAATTATTATATATTTTTTTTACCCAGGGTTTATTTCTATAGAATTAATTAAATTAGTATTTGTTTAAATGCCAGTAACCCCACGATAAATGAGGACAACCCCAAAAATACTCAGGATAATTACACTCAACAGGGATAGAGTGCGCACAATGCGTTGACCAAATCGCTGTGCCTGTGAAAAGATGCTCACCAGCGCAAGCATACTTCCTATAAACAAGCCATAAAAACTGATCAGAAAT
>CAZXPK010000111.1:6129-12403 GCA_964642565.1 uncultured Anaerolineaceae bacterium | reverse complement strand
CACAAATGTTCTAATCCACAAGGGGTTTACGGAAAATCACCGATATTTTAAGATTGGTGGCTTCGGATTAGGGGATGGGAAGAAAGCTGTTCAGATATGCGTAATATAACTCTGGTTGATGGAATCCACTGGCTGGCTGCTTGAAACCCGTGAAGCGAGATGGTATTATTGCAGGCGCAGGGGAGGGATTTGATATGAATGGTTTGGGATTTCTCCCCTGCGCCCCTACTGGAAAGATAATTAATTTATGGAAGAATTGGGATCAATGATCCTGGTACAAAATAATTATTTGTATTAAGCAATTCGGGACAACGATCCCATCTAAAAGAGCCCGGGGAGGTCAGAGGCACCAACATGATAACTATAATATAACTTGCTTCATCTTGTATAATATAACTGTTGGGCCTGTTGAAAGGAGGCTGGGAATGGCAGATCAGGGAAAACTAATGGGAATTTTCAGTCATCTGATTTCCGAGCAGAAGCCAATGACGCTGTATAACACTTACCGGGGTCTACCCTTCAGCTATGATGCCGATATCCTGGCGGTGGAGCAGGGAAGCCTGGTCACTCGCGTGGACCGGCATCAAGCGGTCAGCATGGCCTCGGAAGGCCGGACGCATCTTTACAATGAAACATTTCCAGAAGTCATCCGGGCAAATGTGGTCGGGGTTGACTTTAAAAAGAGGCAAGCGACATTACATGAGTTCGTCGGGGTAGGGGAATCCATCGGTAAGCGTTCAAATATTCGCGTCCAGCCTGACGAATCATTGGAGGCGGAGGTCTATGACGGTCGCAGGCGGATCAGGGGCAGGATCGCGGATATCTCAGATAGTGGGATGTGCATCTTCACTTTTGCCGCAGATATGTACGGACTGTCATTAAGAATAGGTTGGGAAGTCTATATTGATTTCATGCCACCCAATACAGACACCACGGTGCGTTTCCTGGGTGTCGTCACCAACCTCAATTATCATGACGGGTCATACCTGCATCGACTGGGATTGAAGATTTACCCCAACCCAGAGATAAAACCACTACTCGAAGAATACATTGTCAAACAGCAACGGGTGATCTTGGAGGAAATGGATCAGACCTACCAATTGATGATTCAAGAAGGTTCGAAGCAGGGTTGAGGCATGTCGCTTGATTTCCTTCAGGTAAGCCAACAAGTGAAACAGCTGGGTGAGAAAGCCCTGGAGCACCAACATGATCTAAAAGCCAAGCTGCAGGAAGCGCGCGAGCTTCTCGAGGGGTGTGCCACGGAAATCGAGCCGCTTCAGCACAAAGTGCAAGAGGTGGTGCGCAATTATGATCAGACCTTACGCTGCGCCCTGCCAGTGCAGGAAGCATTGAATTCCCATTACCCTGTGCCGCCCTTGCTAGATCAGGTCACGCTGATTGCGGCAGATGGCTCGCAGATCTTTGCTGACCGGCATGCGGAGGTGGAATACTGTCTGGTCAATACAGGCGCAATCTGGATGCGCTACGGCTCGACAGAAGCCCCCATCACGAGCATCCAAAGCCAGCTGATCTATGCTGAACAGCTGGAAGGTATGTCGGATGACAGACTCTCCTTGCAACGCGACCTGGCCGAGCGAGCCAGGCTGTTGGAATTGGCGAAGCAAGCCCCGTCTCCGGTGATCACCCTTACGGATGGCCCGCTGGAATTATGGACCACCACCCTCGAAGAGGGAAGAGTGGCGGGGGAATTCAAGAGATCCCTGGATATCTATCTGGGGGTGTTGCATCAGCTATGTGAAATCAATGCGACCACCGCAGGGTATGTGGATAAACCAGGGGCAGACCTGGTGGTAAGGATGCTGGAAGTAGCCAAGGCAGAGGCTGGTGACCTGGCTGAGCTACGCAAATACCACCCGTTCAAGGGGGTGACGGATATCGAGCTGTACCGGAATCTGCTGCCACCTGGGGAACGATCAGCAATCTTCGGCATCCAATCGCGCTCGTCTAAGCCTTACCAGGGGAATGTCCAACTGCATTTCTTTTATCTCAATGTGGGAAGAGATGAACACCCTTATTTAGCCAGAGTGGAAGCTCCGGCATGGGTGGTTGAGGATTCAGCCAAACTGGATAACCTGCATGCCGTGCTGGTGAGCCAGTGCCAGATGATTGGGGCGAGGGCATACCCGTACCTGCTACACCGCGCTCACGAGACGGCACTGGTAAACCTGGAGGATAAGGAGCAGGTGACGCAGATGATCGTGAACGAATTACGGAAACGCGGGTTGGAAGTATCAGGGTCATCTGCCAAGCAGTACAACAAGGATGTCTCTGGAAAGCGGACGAGGTACGGAGCATGAAACAATTCGAGATTGGGCGTTTATTACGAGCTGGTACAACCGGTTTTGTAGTGGGATGCCGCGTGGCACAAATCGATGCACCGTCCTTTGGGGCACTGGTACGCGTGGCGTTGGATGGGGATTATCAGGTGTACGGTCTGATCCACGATATTCACATTGATGATGACGGCCTGGTGCGTCAGTTGGTGACGGCGGAGGATGTGGAAGACGCCGTCATCGCGGATAATCGGGTCAACCGTAACGTTCCGCTTGAGCTCAGCGTGCTGACGGTGGGATACCAGCTGGATGGGAAAATCTCGCATCTGCTGCCACCTCGCCCACCGCTTAGCCTGGATGTGATCTACCTGTGCACCCCGGAGGAGGTTAGGCAGTTCACCAGCAGCGGCAGGTTTGGGTATTTCAGGCACCTGTTGCGGGCAATCGACCTGCCAGTGGGTGAGCTGTTGGCGGCACATATCCAGCAGGCTGGAGCAGCCCATGCTGAGGCCGGCAACGCTAAGTGGAGGAATGATGCCACGCAGGAGCTGATCACATTGCTGAGGGATGATTACGCCACGCTGATGAGTGTGCTGGGCGCGTTAGGTGATGCAAGTTAAGATCACAATAAAATATACAGATTAATTAACCACTGATGCACACAGATATTTATATATAACCGCTGATAGACGCAGATAAGCGCAGATTAGAAGAAATTACCAAGATGAATATCAAAAACACGAAACTTTTATTAATGAATATGATTGCATCAGATGAAGCTATTCGAGCTTGACATAAACTCAGATGTGTTAGTGGAAGATTGCTTCGGCAAAGAGCGCCTCGCAATGACAATTAGTGCATATGTCATTGCGAGCGAGCGTATTTGGCGAACGAATCAATCTTCTACAGGAAAATGTAAATCTACTACGCGCAACAAGAGTGCTTAGTTGTTTGACATAAATGATAATGAATGTAAAGTATTTGAGCTTTACTGACCTTTGTGGTGATCTAAAATGGATAATAATCAAAAAAAAATCGGATATGTGGTTGGCGGAGGGCTGAAGGAGAACCTGCGGGTACGATTGACCATTCCCTCCCAGCAGGTGCAGGAAGGGGCATTCGTAGTGATCGAAAGCAGCAGCTGGCAATTTTATGGGCTGGTGACCGACCTGCAGTTAGGCTCCACAGACCCGCGTTTTGCAGATGAGCAGTCTGAGACCAGACTGCCTGCGGAGATGGCACAGCTGCTTCACGGGCAGACCCTTTACACCACCCTGGAAGTGCTGCCTGCTTTGATGCTGGAACGCGGACCAGACATCAGCTCGTCGATATATCCGGAATGGCGGGCATCACACCCTGAAGACCCACACCCATTGCCGGTCAAAACCATCCCACCCCACCATGCAGAAGCACGCCTGGCAGAAGAGGGGGATATCGCTGAAATCTTCGGGAAGAGCGAGGTGGAAGGCAATTTTATCATCGGTTATACGCGTGAGCAGGGGCATCCGGTGTGCATCAATCTGGATAAATTCGTCCAGCGCTCGGCAGGGGTGTTCGGGGCTACCGGCACCGGGAAATCCTTCCTCACCCGCCTGATGCTGGCAGGATTGATCCATTACAACACCGCCTCAGTGTTAGTCTTCGACATGCATAATGAGTATGGCTTCGATGACACGGCATCGGATACTCATAAGGCAGTGATTGGATTGAAGACCAAGTTCGGCACCCGTGTGCGCGTGGTTGCCCTGGGGGCGGGGTCGCTCATCCGCGGCCTGGCACCTGATTTTACTTTGGAAATAGACGAACGGGATATCCAGCCAGGTGATATCGAGATGCTGATGCGTGAGCTTAATCTAAAAGAAACCACACCCACTACGCTGGATGCATTGGTCTCTGAATTTGGACGTGACCAGTGGTTCAAAGCCTTCCGGGAGATGAAAGTTGGCGATGTGATCACGAACGAAGATGGGAAGAAGGTCCCCGCGCCTGGTAGCGTGGCAGCCTGGGCAAATGCAGCTGGCGTGAATGTCATGGCGGCTGAAGGTCTGCGCAGCAAGATGCAACGCATCTTCAATTTGAGTTATGTCTGTGAAAAACCGGCAGGAAATGGGATTGAGGAAATCATTAAAACACTCGAGGCGGGTCAGCATGTGGTCCTTTCCTTTTACGAGCACGAATCTGACCTGGACTACCTGCTGGTGAGTAATTTACTCACCCGGCGTATCCGTGAGGCCTGGGAGAAACGCACCAATGATTTCCGCAGCAAGGGTGCCCAGGAACCGCACCCGCTGGTGATCGTAGTGGAAGAAGCCCACAAGCTACTCAACCGCGAGATGGCAGGGCAGACTGCATTCAGCACGATCGCGCGTGAGATGCGGAAGTATTACGTCACGTTGCTGATCATCGACCAGCGCCCATCGCAAATCTATGACGAGGTGATGTCGCAGCTGGGGACGCGCATCTCCGGATGGCTCGGGGATGAGGATGACATCCACAGCGTGCTTTCCGGTCTGGCGGGTCGCGATGCGCTGCGCGGCATGTTGGCGCGCCTGCAGCCTAAGGAGGAAGTGCTGCTGCTGGGTTGGGGAGTGCCCATGCCTTTACCGGTTCAATCCCGCAGGTATGATAATATCTTCTGGGAGGAGCTGCTGGGAAAAAGCAAAGGAAAGATGACCAGGGAATCAGCGATCAAGGATCTTGGATTTGATTAGGAGGAGTGACCTCGCTCGCGGAGCAGCGGGAGCATAAAGACGCTGCGGGAGCGCTCGCGAGGCTTCGGGCATAAACCGCCCTCGTTGCTTCGGCAAAAGGCGCCTCGCAATGACAACGAATGATATGAGAAGGAGGAAGCATGGAAGTACTAGAATCCGGAATTGGTGAGATGATCCAGCCGCCCGACATTGAAGGCTTCCGTGAGTGGAACCGCACCCAAAAACCACGTAAATTGATAGATAAACGCATGAGCGAGCAGGAAGCCATCAGCAGGTTCGTTTATGATGGCTGTTACATCGGCACCGAGCTATATGGCACGGTGCGCTGCCCGATGTCTGTCTCGCGCGAGCTCGTCCGGCAGGGCAAGAAGGATTTGCGTGTCTGCGGGCAGGGTGTGCTGGAGCTGGATCTTTGGATGGCTGCCGGGCTGGTGAAAAAATTGGATATCACCTATATCGGTTTGGAAGTTTATGGCACGTCCAACGCATTGCGCAGGGCGGTTGAATCAGGGCAGATCGAAAAGTGCGTGGAGTGGTCAAATGCTTCCATCTCGTGGCGCATGAAAGCAACCGCCATGGGGGTGCCATTCCTGCCGGCGCGTTCGATGCTCGGCACCGATATGATCAAGTACAGTTCCGCCAAGGTGGTCAAAGACCCATTCACCGGACTCAAGGTATGCCTGCTGCCAGCGTTGATCCTGGATGTGGCGATTATTCACGTTCACCGGGCGGACCGCTATGGGAATGCCCAAATCGAAGGTATCACGGGCTTTGGAGCCGAGATGGCACGCGCGTGCAAACGGTTGATCATCAGCGCAGAAGAGATTGTCGACACGGATGAAATTCGTAAATACCCCGACCGGACGATTATCCCATACTACCTGGTAGATGCAGTGGTGCATGCCCCATTTGGCTCCCACCCGGGCGAAATGGCGTACGTCTACGGGCGAGATGAGCCGGTCATCCGCGAGTGGGTCGAAGCCAGCAAGACTGCTGAAGGCGCCAAGGCTTATCTGGATAAATATATTTATGGGGTGGCGAACCACCAGGAGTACATGGAGCTGATTGGCAATCAGCGCCTATCACAGCTGGTGGATGAGCGGGAAAAACGTGTTTAATCGGAGGCAGGACGATGACCGACCAAACGTATTCGAAAACTGAGCTGATGATCTGTGTGGCGGCGCGCCTGTTTCAGGATGGCACGACGGCTTTTATCGGTACGGGCATCCCCATGTTGGCAGCCATGCTGGCAACCAAGACCATCGCTCC
>CAZXPK010000111.1:0-6029 GCA_964642565.1 uncultured Anaerolineaceae bacterium | reverse complement strand
CACCCCAAGGCACGCCTGCCAGGCAGCGGAGGGGGCAATGACGTGGGCAGCCAATGCTGGATGACGGTGGCCATCATGCAGCACGACAAACGACGTTTCGTCCCCAAGGTGGATTTTCTCACCACGCCAGGCTACCTATCCGGCCCCTCAGCTCGGGCTGACGCTGGACTGCCGGCTGGTACCCGACCGATCAATGTAGTCTCAACCCTGGCGTTGATGGATTACGATGATGGACCCGGAGGCACCTACCGTATGCGCCTGGCGGCAACCCACCCTGGTGTAACGGTGCAAGAGGTGATCGATAACACTGGCTTCGATCTGATCATCCCTGAGCATGTGCGCGTCAATGACCCTCCCAGTGCTGAGGAGCTGCGCCTGCTGCGGGACGAGATCGATCCGGAAAGGTTTTATATTTAATTACCGATGCCTGAATATATCTACCTGATCCACCCGAAGCGCCACGAGTTCTTCGATAGCCCCACGCCACAGGAAGAAGCGGCGATGGAGGCGCATTTCGAATATCTCAAACGCGCCACTGAAGAGGGAATGGTCTTATTGGCTGGTCCGTGCCTGGATGAGACTTTCGGGGTGGTGGTGATCAGAGCTGAAAATGATCAGGCAGCACGCACGTTCATGCTCAACGACCCGTCGGTGCGGAACAATGTTATGATGGCAGAGCTGCACCCGATGAAAGTATCCTTGATGAAGGAGGGTTGAGTTAATGCTGGTTGCGATCAGTGATTTACATCTTGACGATGGCACCTGTGGGAAATCCCTTTCAGCCGACGCGTTCCGCTTCTTTCGTGAGCGCCTGGAGCACCTGGCATTTTCGGCTTCCCTACGGGCAGATGGCACTTATCGCCCGATTGACAACATCGACTTATTACTGTTGGGTGATATCTTCGAGCTGATCCATTCGACCTTATGGCTGAAGGAAGGCTTGGGTAAAACAGGTCTCGTGCGCCCGTGGATCGATCCTGATGAACCGGTGCTGGCGCAAAAAATCCAGGAGATTACCCAGGCGATCCTGATCCATAATACCGAGTCTATGTTGGTATTGCGACAGATGGCAGACGGGGAGGCGATATTTTTACCACCTGCGAATGCTCATGGAAGCCCAGCCTTGGATGCGTCTGAACGCATACCCATCCATGTGAATATTTATTACATGGTGGGCAACCATGACTGGTTCTATCACCTGCCAGGGGAGGCATACCATCACAGTCGACGACTTATCATTGATGCCATGGGGTTGCAAAACACACCTGCGCCCATTCCATATGAGGCGGATGAATGGGACGCTCTCAGCCGGTTGTTCGAAAAGTATCACATTTTTGCCCGGCATGGTGATTGTTACGATAAGTGGAGCTATAACTCAGAGTTCGGGCGTAATGCAGCTGCACTAGGGGATGCATTATCGGTCGAATTGTTGAACCGCTTTCCAGAGGAAGTGGAAAAGAGCCTGGGTGCAGCGCTGCCAAGCCATTTCTACCGCGGATTGCATGAGGTGATCAACGTCCGCCCTATGGTGGCTGCACCCCTATGGATCGGAGGTCAATTCCGTAACTACGGTGTGGCTAAGAAGCTGGAGGAAGTCGTCAAAGAGATCTGGAACAGCCTGGTGGCGGAGTTCCTGGAGCTTGATTTTGTCAGGGGAATGGAAAACAGATGGAACCCATTCGATAACGTGGACGAGCTTGCCCTGGTGCTAAAGCTAACCCGCTGGACTTCGATTGAAAATTTTAACAAGGTCATCTTGTTGATCAAAAAGAGGCTGTTCCGCGATGACCCATCGTTTGCCAAACATGCACTCAAAGAGAAAGCCTTCACCAACCGGCAGGCAGATTATATTGTGTATGGGCACACCCACCACCACGAAATTATCCCGCTGGATGCTTATCAACAGGATGGGAAAGATATCTACCAGTTCCTGGTTAATACCGGTACGTGGCGATCGTACTTTGATCTGACCCGTTATCATCCAGAACAGCAGAAATTTCTCCCCTACCAGCTGATGAGCTATTTAGCCTTCTTCACTGGTGACGAGCGTCATGGGCGACGCCATGAAGCCTGGTTGGGTAAGTTGGTATGAACCTGCGGATCGAAAGAGCAACTAGCGTAATCCAATTATCCCAGCGAATTGTTTTAATGCCTCGATGTGGGCAGAGGTCGTCTCATACCCACAGCCCATCGTGTCAACCATCAGATGGGTGGCGCCCAACCTTTCCCAAGTATGTATGAAGCTAATCCATCCATCCGGTTTGATCAGATTCATATTCAAGCGCGGCTCGATACCGAAGGAGGCTTTATCGCGCCCGGCTTCCTCCAGGTAATGGTTAAGTTTGTCCAATTTAGGCTGGGCTTGTTCGATGGCACGAATATTCAACATCCAACCGTCGCCAATACGTGCCATCCGTTGTAAAGCCCGCTCATCCGTTCCACCGAACCAGATGGGAATGGGGCGCTGCACGGGCAAGGGGTTGATCCCAGCATCGGGGATGTTGTGCCAGCGACCCTCAAATTTAACCAGGGGCTGGGTCCACAGCATGCGAAGAAGTGTCACCTGTTCCTCCATGCGCTTGCCGCGGTTGTGGAAGTTCTCGCCCAGAGCAATATATTCAACCTCATTCCATCCAATGCCCACCCCCAACCGTAACCTTCCATTACAAAGGATATCCAATGTGGCTGCTTGCTTGGCAACTACGGCGGTTTGACGCTGGGGCAGGATCAGAATGCCGGTGGTAAATTCAATCTTATGGGTCAACCCTGCCAGATAGCTAAAAAGGATAAAAGGCTCAAAGAAGGAATGATGGAAGGTGTATGACCCCGTCCACCCTCCCGGACGTTC
Organism: uncultured Anaerolineaceae bacterium; assembly: GCA_964642565.1. Taxonomy (GTDB): domain Bacteria; phylum Chloroflexota; class Anaerolineae; order Anaerolineales; family UBA4823; genus FEB-25. Next base: position 3,181 of record CAZXPK010000111.1, on the reverse strand, counting down.
AGGGTTGGCCCCCAGGATGTGATCGTAGGCGTGAATATGCGTGAAACCCAAACCTTCCACAGCCTGGGCATAATCACGCACTGCGATCGGGTCTGGCTTAAATTCAATTTGAGGAAAGATTACACCAATCTTCATGGCAAACCTCCTATAAACAGGATATGATTAAGCTAATTTTACTTGAAACTATTCCGAATGCTGATCACTATGCCTACACCATTTCTACTTTACGGTTCTTATGGCTACACTGGCTCATTGATCGTGGATTTGGCGGTCAGGCGTGGGATGTGCCCCATTTTATCCGGGTGTGACGCCTTTCGGCTAAATACTCAGGCTGATGCGCTTGGACAGGAATACCCTCCCATTATATTAGATGAGCACGGATCGATGGAAGTTGCAATAAAGGGAGTTCACCTTTAGATTCGAGGGATTCCAGCGAGAGGACATCGAATTGGATCGAATATGAAAGAACGCTACTTCACCACTCAATCGCTAGAACACCAGGTGCGGGAACTACACCAACAGGTCGCTGACTTGTCTCATATAAAAGCATTGGAATATCAACCAGCACAGTCTGCTCTGCTGGTCTTGGATATGCAGGCCTATTTTTTGGATGCTTCTTCTCATGCCTATATTCCCAGCGCGGACGCGATTCTGGATGGAATCATTAAGCTTATCAAGGAATATTTCGCTCATGGAAGGCCGGTCATTTTCACCCAGCAGATCAACACAGCCAGCAATGCTGGGTTGATGTCGATATGGTGGAAGGATTTACTCACTTCCCAAAATCCGCTGCATCGGCTTATCCCCGAGATTGATCTATCTATGGGAACCCTGATCCAGAAGAGCCAGTATGATGCATTCTATCACACACGCCTGGAAGAGATGCTGCATGGCAAAGGGGTCACCCAGGTGGTAATATGTGGAGTGATGACCCACTTGTGCTGTGAAACCACCGCTCGGTCAGCCTTCATACGGGGCTTTGAAGTATTTTTTCCGGTGGATGGGACCGCGACATACAATCTTGCTTATCACAAGGCAAGCCTCTTGAACCTTGCCCATGGATTTGCCTCAGTGGTTTTGATGAAAGATATTTTGGATACTATCCGAGGTGCGCATGAAGGTTGAGCAGGTCATCATCATCGGGGCAGGTCCGGCAGGGTTGGCTACGGCTATCCAGCTCAAGCGGTATGGGGTTCACCCACTACTCTTTGAGCGTGCACAGGTGGGAGGGCTCTTGCGTAACGCCAATCTGGTGGAAAACTATCCCGGCTTCCCAGTTGGTATCTCTGGAATGGATCTGGTGGATTTATTCATGCTCCAGGCACAGAATTTATGCATCGAAGTGACTTATGAAGAAGTGATTGAGCTATCCTACGACCATGGTTTATTCCATGCAAAAACTGCGAAGAAAAACTATGCCTCCAGGTTGGCGATAATTGCAACGGGTACCAAACCCTTACGCTTTCCATACCTGGCGATACCTGAGGACCTTACGGATCGGGTCTTTTACGAAGTATATGATCTCTTACAATCCGAAAGCAAGCATATCGTCATTGTGGGGAGTGGAGATGCGGCTTTTGATTATGCACTGAACCTTAGCCGGAAGAACCGGATCACCATTCTAAATCGAGGCGAACAGCCCAAATGTCTGCCTTTACTGTGGGAGCGGGCTCAGAAGGTATCAGCCATTACGTATAGAAACAATACCGAAGTCTGCCAGCTTACAAAAGACTCAAAAGTGGGGATGTTGTTGGATTGCCGTACACCGGCAGGTGGAATACAATATCATGCCGACTATCTGGTGGGCGCCATAGGTCGGGAGGCACGCCTGGACTGTTTCTCCGAGAAATTTCTCCAGCAAGTACGGGTCTTGGAAGAGCAGGGTATCCTGTACATGATCGGAGATGTGAAGAATGGGATTTACCGCCAGACCTCAATCGCGGTCGGCGAAGGTGTGATGACAGCCATGAAAATCTGTCGCCAGCTGAAGGAGACAAGCTGATGAAAGTCCATGCAACCGCAGGGAATGAAGATATTGCGATGGTGTATATCGTCGAGACAAGCAGTGGTCATCTGGTGGAATGTGTAGAATCCATCCAGCAGCCTTTACCCCGTGAAAAGAAATGGGTGCTGCTCGTATCGACGATGTTCGGCTGTCCGGTAGGGTGCTTAATGTGCGATGCTGGCGGGTATTACCATGGGAAACCGACCAGAGATGAAATCCTTGATCAAATCGATTTTTTGGTTGAAAAGCGTTTCCCTGATGGGGAAATTCCCTGTGAACAATTCAAGATCCAATTTGCACGGATGGGTGAGCCTTCTCTGAATCTACACGTCCTGGAGGTGCTTGAGGAGCTTCCTCGGCGTTATCACGCACCAGGGTTGATGCCATCCATATCTACCGTTGCCCCAGCGGGTACCGAGCGGTTCTTTAATAGACTTCTGGAGATCAAGCAAGAAAATTATATGGGAGGACACTTTCAGTTCCAGGTCTCGTTGCATACCACGGACATTGGACTGCGAGATCGCTTCATCCCGGTGAATAAATGGAGCTTTGCCCAGATCGGGGAATATGGTGAGCGTTTCTTCGCTGCGGGTGACCGTAAGATCACTCTGAATTTTGCACTTGCGCAAGGGATGCCGGTCGATCCAAGGGTACTGCTCAATTTCTTTGACCCGGATAGATTTCTGATCAAGATCACTCCATTAAACCCCACCTACCGCGCCCGCGAGAACGAGTTAATTTCTTATATTGATCCTCTCAAAGAGGAACAAAAATATGAAATCATCCAGATGCTCCAAGATGCGGGCTACCAGGTCATCCTAAGCATTGGGGAGACTGAGGAGAATTATATTGGTAGCAATTGTGGGCAGTATCTACGACGTCATCTATCTGCAGATGAGCCAATCGAAGATGGATATACCTATCAGGTAAAAGAGTGCCCATAATTAACCAATTTAGAATTGGTTTTGTGTGATTTCTAATTTCACCGCTATTTCCAGCTCACTCCGGCCGACCGACTTCAACCATCACTCCTGATCATTGAAATATGACTGCTTACCCTCTATCTGCTGTTCGAACCTTGGCTCTGTACTCTCAGGGGTTGGCCACTCCCAATCATCGAGAATCAGCACCCACATTATCCGCGATCACTAAAATTGTGGAGCAATTAGGCTGTGT
>CAZXPK010000110.1:10716-12433 GCA_964642565.1 uncultured Anaerolineaceae bacterium | reverse complement strand
CAATGATGGATGGTAGCCCGCAATCATATCTGGTTCACCGGAACAACCTGGAGCTGCTCCAACAAGCTGCTGAGGGATCCATCCAGGCAGAGCGCACAACATTCCTCAGCCCTTTCGACAATCTGTTCTGGGCACCCGGGCGGGATGAGCAGTTGTGGGGCTTCCGCCAGAAGTTGGAGGCGTACACGCCCGGACCACAGCGTATTTGGGGCTATTTCTGCCTGCCCATCCTGCACCATGATAGGTTTGTGGGACGTTTTGACCCTAAAATGGAGCGAAAGACGGGGGTATTACGTATCAAGGCAATATTTTTGGAGCAGGGAGTCGAACCGGAAGAGGAGCTGGTGAGCGACGTTGCCACCGCCATGCGGGATTTCATGGCGTTTCACCAGGCAAAGGAGCTGGTGATTGAGAAAAGCCAGTTACCAGAATTTGGTGAGAAACTTTCTAGGGCTTTGTAACAGTTAAATACCCGTGACCTTTTGCAGCTCACGCTCGTAGTTCAGCACCGGGCGCTGGAAGCGTGGTATGGGCACCTTCAGGTTGTAATCACGGATGCGTTTGTTTAGCGTGATGAGCTTATCCTTGAATGCCTTCATAACACGCTCCCATTCAGCAGCGACGAAGCTGTCAGACTGTAATTCCGCAAGTGCAGCCTGACGCCACTCCCAGGCACGCTGGAGGTCCTTGCGGGCAGCCTCGATATCTTTTTCAATCTCGCGAACGGTCTCGATCCACGGCAGCGAGTAACCGCCTTCCCTGAGCATACGGTACGCCAGTTCCCATTCGGGGTCGGCATGTGGATTGGCTTCATCCAGGTGCAGCGGTTTACCTTTGCCGGGCAGGTTATCAAACTTCCCCTCCGCCATGGCTTTGCGTAGCTGGTCTTCAATATTTGGCATATCAATTACGCCTAATAATGGCGTTTTAATTCTGCTACCGGCAGGATCACTAATCCCTCAGAGGCATCACCCAGGGCAGTGATCTGCTTTGGGTGAGTGGCTGCCTGCCAGGCGGTGTAGGCTGCCACCAGTGCATCCAGCTCACCCTGGGTGTACAGGTTATCGGTGGGCAGGCTGCCTTGCAGCAAATGACGTGAGCTGATCCCTTTAATCATATCCATGGGGTCGGGCATGCTGATTTTTTGTTTATACAGTACCAGCTGGCGCTGGAGGCGACCTTCCAGGGTGTTCTTGGGTAGGGGTACCCGTCCCAGCAGGGTGCAGTAGCTGGCATGTGGATAAACCTCCAGCCACTGCATACCTGGTTCTTTTGAGGGGTAAGGTCGGTAACCTATTTGTTCCAGTCGCCGGTAGAGGTGGAAACCCATCTGCATCCAATTCGGGCAGGCTTTCTCATCCGGCGGGGTTTTATAACAGCTGATCCTGTGTTGGCGCAGCAGGTACTCCACCAGACGGAAGTTCATCCACCGCCCGGGGCGTGGAGGGGGATTCAGGCTATCCCGCACCTCAGTGCGTGCCATCAGGCGTTGGCTGGGGCGGCGAGGGGCACACACTGCCACCATTGCCTGGTGTTGACCAGCCGTGAACGCCAGCACTTCCTCCAGGCTGCCGCGCCCCAAAGCGGTCAGTCGCAAGTCGTTATCCAGGGCGGCATAGGCGAATGGTTTATGCCCGGCAGTTGGATCAATGCCTACGTAGGATGATTCGGTGAAGAACATAGTTTTATTATACGCTAAGCTAAAGTCCTTTGGCTC
>CAZXPK010000110.1:0-10616 GCA_964642565.1 uncultured Anaerolineaceae bacterium | reverse complement strand
GGTGAGTCCCTGATCAAAAGCTCACACCTTGCAGGATTTAGCACAACGGGTATCGTCGTTGATTGTGTAATCTTATAATTAAAGTTTTGCGCTCCTTCGCAAGTAATATACAGATTGAACTCTCCTTTGATCAAGTTTGCTGACAGATTATATATTCCAGGATTGTTTATGATGAACATATAGTCAGAGCTAGAGTGTTTATTTCTAATCGTAAAAGGCGTGGTTCCAATAGTCCAAAATTCATAGTTGTCATTCGGATTTAATGAATAAATGTAGTGATCTCCCACAGTTATGTCCGGTTTCCAGGGAGACCATGATTCACTATTTGCATTACAGCTCAATATGTAACTCTTGTTGTCGATCCAAACATTACCATCCGCTATATCGTTTGGATCGCATGTCATATGAACATTCGCAGATCCAAATAGAAGTAATGGATACACGGTTTTATTTGAAAATGGGGTTATTGTTCCTGATCCAGAAAATATCAGGGTTGGAGCAATAACCGCGGATTCCTCTGCGGGGAGGGGGCTGGGTGAAGCCAATGGAAACTCAGTGGGTGCAGCACTTTCAGTGCTTGCTTTTATCGGTCCCTTAGCCGTTGGGATTGGTGAGCTGGCTTGCTGCGTTAATTGTGTCATTAGTGAGTTGACCTGGTTGTTTAATGCAATGTTGGTTGCTTCCAATTGGGTAATACCCGAACTTTGACAATTGGTAACGGATAAAGCTAAAAGAATTAATAATGGTATATAAAGATACTTTTTCATTTCTTTCCTCCAAACATTTCGTTTGTTAGCTGTACAAGTATCCGTGAAATAGGTAAATGTCGGTGGTAAATGACGATGTACACCCTTTCATAATACTCATCATCATTTGTTTGAATGCGTTGCAATTTTACTTGTATTTGTAAATTATCATTGCACATATAATTTACACCATTTACCCGATGAATGCAATAGGATAATAAGAATATTAATAAACAGGATTAGATTTGAGTATTTCTTTACTCACACAGGAGAGATCCATATCATGTAAGCACGAATAACGTGAATATACCTAAGATCGAGAATAGATGTATACAACGTGGTAAGCCTGCATCCGATGATAACCTACACTGCCCTGATTATTATCATGATCGCCAAGCGGAAATACAAGCCGTTTTTACTTCTGTTGGAGTTAATCACCTGCAAAGTTTACGTGAAAAAGGGATCTCCATTGCCCCCGGAGGAGAAACTGGTCGTAAAAGGGGGGAAACCCAGAAAACGCGTATACAAGCCCAGCAGGAATGGGAAAAGGCAAATCCTGGACGCCTGGAAGAAGAAGGAGAATGCTTCATCCGGGAAATCCAACCCTTGCTAAATGCTTTCTCAGTCAGAGAAATTAAAAAGGCTTGCGATTGTTCACTCCGTTATGCTTCGATTATCAAGAAGGGAAAATATGTTCCTCACCTCGCTTTTTTTGAAGAACTAGAGAAGGCAATTAAGCAAAAAGCAAAGTAAAAACTTCTACTTTTTATTAATGTAGAAAATAGAATTATCTGTTATAATGACAAGGTCCGTGACAAAATATCCGACAGTAATAATGTCAGTATTATTGACAAAATCAATAACAATACAATTGACAGGTTCTATAATTATCATCAAAATACTCATCGGAGGAAATTATGACTGATGTGACAATAAAACGAAAGTATCAAGAAACGCATCCTTGGATCAAATTCATCTTTGATGCGAGATCTTTAAACCACAAGATCTGGTTGCTTTTGGGAGAAGCCCAATCAAAATTTGAGCATATTAAAGGTGCTCCTCTTCTACCAAACACTATACAAAATATGCTTCTGGTGTATTTAGCAAAAGGAGCATTAGCTACAACCGCGATAGAAGGAAATACACTGACTGAGAAAGAGGTAGAAAAAAGAATTCAGGGCGAGCTGAACCTACCTCCTTCAAAGGAATATTTGGGTCAAGAGATTGATAATATCGTTGAAGCATATAATCTAATAGGTGGCCGATTATTAGATAGCGAGTTCCCTGATAAATTAAGCGTCGAACAAATCAAAGAATATAATCGCCTCGTACTAAAAGACCTTCCTTTATCTGAGGATGTAACTCCTGGTGAACTCAAGACATATTCAGTTGGTATCGCCGGATACCGCGGAGCACCCCCTGAAGACTGCGAATATTTACTAGATAAATACGTTGCCTGGCTTAATGATGAATTTACCTTTCCAACTGATCAAAGAGTAATATTTGGAATTCTCAAAGCAATAATGGCACACTTGTATTTTGTATGGATTCATCCTTTTGGTGATGGTAATGGTAGGACAGCAAGACTTATCGAATTCCAGATTCTTTTATCAGTGGGTGCACCTCAAATCGCTGCGCATTTATTAAGCAATCATTACAACCAAACAAGGGCTGAATACTATAGAAATTTGGAAGTCACATCGAAGTCGGGAGGAGATGTATCTGGTTTTATCCTTTATGCACTTCAAGGCTTTGTAGACGGGCTAAGAGACGAAATTACTAATATACAAGGTCAACAAATAATTGTACATTGGATAAATCATATTCATAATTCTTTTAGTGGTAAGCACTCAAAGGCAGATGAACGCAAGAAAGAATTGATGCTTGAAATTTCAAAAATTGGACCAAAAGAATATACTATTGAGGAAATTCACTATGGGACAGCTCGTATTGCAGAGATGTATGCAAATCTTTCCGTCAGAACGATGAGTCGGGATATTGATGAATTAGTGGAGATGAAATTATTAAATGAGGAGCATGATAAATACTCAAGCAACCTTGCATCGCTAACAGCTTATATGGTTCCAGTAAGGGTTATGTAGTAGGAGAAATATAAAAGCTCTGTAAATACAATCCATGTCATGCATGCTGGAATTATTTCTGTAGAAGGCGAAGTAGATTTCTCCTTCTCTGCTTCCGTTTGTGATTCTAGTTTCCCTTTTCTCACGACGATCACGTGTGACTCTATTATTAAGGTATGGCATCGTCATACACGATGCTTTATGAGTTATCCAGATTTAGACCATTATCCCCACATGTGTGTCACTTAACATTTATTTTCCGTGAAACATAATATTTCACGAAATTTCGTCATGGGGGATGTGGGGGAAATGCCTTTTGACTAGACTGAACCACGATGCTATACTTTAGCCACTTTTACTGTTAGGAGGAAATTTCAATGAACGAGAGTTTCAAACTTACTTATGCGACCATGTTCAACCCTCCCGAAGAACTGCACACGCATTTTGACGAGGCCCTGGCCATGTTAAAAGTTGGGTTAGGCCGAGAATATGGGATGATTATTGCTGGAAAAGATCGTTTTACGGCTGAGAAGTTCGAGGACCGCTCTCCAGCCAATACGGATATGGTGCTGGGCATCTTCCAGAAGGGCGGTGAACAGGAAGCAATCGATGCCCTGGCGGCGGCGCGCAAAGCCTTCCCGGCGTGGAGCCACATGAAATGGCAGGACCGGGTGGCTCTGATGCGCAAGGCGGCGGACTTGATCACCGAGCGTATCTTCATGATCTCAGCCGCGCTATCCATGGAAGTGGGTAAGAATCGCATGGAGTCCTTAGGTGATGTAGCGGAGACCGCTGACCTGATCCGCTATTACTGTGACGAGATGGAACGGAATGAGGGCTATGTTGTCGAGATGGGCCGAGACCCGCTGGTGGGCTACAGCGCCAGGAATTTATCCGTCATGCGACCCTATGGCACCTGGCTGGTGATCAGTCCATTTAATTTCCCAGCTTCTTTAAACGGTGGGCCCGCAGGAGCAGCCCTGGTGACGGGTAACACGGTGGTGATGAAGCCCGCCACGGATACGCCATGGGTGGTACGCCTGCTGGCAGAGTGCCTGCGCGATGCAGGCTTGCCGGAGGGTGTATTCAATTTTGTTACCGGGCCGGGCAGCACCCTTGGGCAGGCGCTGATCACCTGCTCAGATGTGGATGGGGCTACCTTCACGGGTTCATTCAATGTGGGGATGGGCATCTTTCGAGATTTCTCCAACTGCAATTACGTGCGTCCGATCATCCTGGAGCTGGGTGGCAAGAATCCGGTGATCGTCTCACGGCATGCCGATCTGGAGAAGGCAGCAACCGGCATCCTGCGCTCTGCTTATGGGTTGCAGGGACAGAAATGCTCGGCTGCGTCACGTGTATATGTAGAAGAACCGGTTTATGATGACTTAACCACCAGGCTGGTGGGTATGATCAACAAGCTGGTGATCGGAGACCCAACTGAACGGAATGTTTATCTGGGTCCGGTGGTCAACCGGAAATCCTACCAGGATTTCATGAATTTCACCAAAGAGCTTTCCCAGGCGGGCAACATCTTAACCGGTGGGAAAGTGCTCACAGATGGGGCCTATGCTAAAGGTTATTTCTGCCAGCCAACCCTGGTGGCGGACGTGCCTCTGGATCACCACCTGTGGAAGGACGAGATGTTTGTGCCCATCACCACCATTGCCCGGGTGAAGGATCTGGATGAAGCCATGAACCAGGCAAATGATGTAAATTATGGCCTGACCTCCGGTTTCTATGGCTCAGAGGATGAATTCGATTGGTACTTCGATCACATTCAGGCGGGTGTGAATTACATTAACCGCCCACAAGGAGCAACTACAGGCGCCTGGCCAGGGTTCCAACCCTTCGGCGGCTGGAAAGGCTCCGGCTCCACAGGCAAGAACGGAGGCGGTCGATACTACCTGCCTCAATATATGCATGAGCAAATTCACACCGTGATCCGGTGAACGTTACATAACCCTTTCCTCACCCTGGTGGGGCGAGGAAAGGGTGAGGATGGTATGCGGGTAGGGAAAAGTAAAATCGGCAGGTTCTTCTTCTTTATCGGCTTGATCCTATTGGTGGTTTTTTTTGCCATGGATCAGGCAAAACACCCAGCATATGGCTATTTCTGTGTTGGGGTGATTGTGGTTATCCTCGGGGGACTTTTAATGCTGCGCGGGCAACAACCGCCTGCCGAAAGCATGCGCTTTCGAACCCTACGTAAATGGCGGGAACAACAGCGAGAGAGAAAAGCTGAAAGGAAGAAGAAACCTTGGGAACATTGATGTTTCATGATAGGAGGCATTAAAACGATATGTCTAAAGTAATCCCACTTGCAGAGGCGGTACGCCAATTCGTCAGGGATGGTGATCTGGTGTACGCGGCTGGTTTTACCCATCTGATCCCCTTTGCTGCCGGGCACGAGATCATCCGGCAAGGCAAGCGAGACCTGACCCTGGCACGCGCCACCCCGGACCTGATTTATGATCAAATGGTCGCAGGGGGCTGTGCTCGCAAAGTCATATTTTCCTATATGGGTAACCCGGGGGTGGGGTCCTTGCGCATTGTGCGGGCAGAGATTGAAGCCGGCAGGCTGGAATGGGAGGAATACTCCCACTTTGGCATGATCTCGCGCCTTCAAGCCGGTGCGACGGGCTTGCCCTTCATGCCGATGAACCCGACGGCTGCTGGAGACCTGGAGCGAGTGAACCCGAATTACCGTACGGTAAAAGACCCGTATAGTGGGGGTGAAGTGGTCGTGGTGCCCGCCCTCAAGCCGGATGTAGCCATCGTGCATGTGCAGCGTGCCGACGCGGATGGCAATGCCCACATCTGGGGCATTATCGGCGAGCAAAAGGAAGCCGCCTTTGCTGCCGAGCGGGTGATCCTGACCGCCGAAGAGATCGTAGACGAAGCGATCATCCGTTCAGATCCAAACCGCACGCTTATCCCGGGGTTCATTGTGGATGCCGTCTGCCAGGTGCCTTATTGTGCGCACCCCTCTTATACCCAGGGATATTATGACCGGGATAATAGTTTTTACCTGAGGTGGGATGAGATCAGCAGCAGCCGTGAAGCCACCCATAATTATCTGGATGAATGGGTGTACGGCGTCAAAGATCGGTCGGAATATTGGCAAAAACTGGGTATCGAAGTAGAGCAGCGCCTGAAAATTGGCAGCCGACCCAGTGCTACCGTGGATTATGGGAAATATTAGACATGGCTGACTATACATCTTCTGAGCTTCTTACGATCAATGCCTCCCGTTTGCTGCGTGATGGCGATACGGTTTTCGTGGGGGTGGGCTTACCCAACCTGGCATGCAACCTGGCACGGCGGACCCATGCCCCTAATTTATTGATGATCTATGAGGCAGGCGTGATCGGTGCTCAACCGGCACGATTACCGCTATCGATCGGTGACCCGACATTGGTCAGTGGAGCATTGGCAGTCTGCAGCATGTACGATATCTTCGCCTTCTACCTGCAACGGGGCAACGTGGACGTGGGTTTCATGGGTGGAGCGCAGATCGACCGATTCGGGAACATCAACGCTACCGTGATTGGCGACTACTCTCATCCCAAGGTACGCCTGCCTGGCTCGGGCGGCTCGATGGAGATTGCTGCCTGGGCAAACCGCTGCTACCTGCTGACGCCTCACTCGAAGCGCCGCTTCCCAGAAATATTGGATTTTCGCACCTCGGCGGGCTTTTTGAGTGGCAGGGCGGAGCGCCAGGCAGCTAATTTGCGGGGTGGGGGCATGCTGGCCGTGGTCACTGACCTGGGTATCATGGAGCCGGATGAGACGGGTGAGCTTATATTAACTGCACTGCACCCCGGTGTGACGGCTGAACAGGCATGTGAGAACACTGGTTGGCAGCTAAAGGTAGCTCATAGCCTGAGAACAACCTTGCCCCCCGACCCTGAGGAGCTGCGTATCTTGCGGGAAGACCTGGATCCGCAGGGAATCTACTTGAAGGGCAGCGCGTAACGTACGAGTGAGTATCTGCTCTAATGTGAATGTCGTCATCCCCATCACCAGGTTGGCTTAGGAATTATGCTCACCTTTTTCCTGGCTTTGATCCCCATATTGCTGATCCTGGTCTTGATGCTGGGCTTGCGTTGGGGGGCGGTGCAGGCCAGCATTGCCGGTTACCTGGCAGCACTGGTGATTGCCGTCCTTTTTTTTGGCAGTGGTGTTGAGCTGCTGGCATACGCACATCTCAAAGCCCTGCTCTCCAGCCTGGATGTGTTGCTGATCATCTGGGCAGCTTTCCTGTTCTACCGTGTGACCGATGAAGCCAGGGCGGTTGCCCAGCTCGGCGAAGCCCTGCCTCATCTGACAGCAGACCGGGGGATGCAGGCTTTGGTGATTGGTTGGGGATTCGCCTCCTTTCTGCAAGGCGTAGGGGGGTTCGGAGTACCGGTGGCAGTCGTGGCACCCATCCTGGTTGGCCTGGGCTTTCCACCCATATCTGCCATCATCATCCCATCCATAGGGAGTGGGTGGGCAGTGACATTTGGCTCGCTCGGCTCAGCATTTCAGGCTTTACTGGCGACCACCGGCTACTCAAGCACGGAGCTGGCATTCCCTGCTGCCCTGTTCCTTGGGGCTGCCGCCCTGATCACCGGGTTTTTGGTCTTACACAACACAGCTGGCTGGAGTGGTATGTACCGTCTGGCACCAGCCGCCATCGTGCTGGGTGTGGTGATGGGTTTTGTCCAGCTCATCGTTGCCGTTAAGGGCCCCTGGAATACAGCTGCATTCCTGGGCAGCATGGCAGGATTGCTGGTCAGTTTTGGTCTGGCACGCTTCTACCGTGGGGCACAAAATCAAAATGGAAGTTTGGATGGCAAGGGCCTGGCGGTGGCTCTGTCAGGCTATGTCATTTTGGTTGTCGTAACCCTGGCAGTCCAGATGATTGCAGCCGTCAAGCACCTGCTGGGAGGGGTGGTGATCCAGGTGCAGATTCCACAGCTTACCACCAACCTGGGGTACATCACACCCGCGGCTGCTACCAAGCCGATTTCGTTGCTCAACCATGCAGGGGCAGTTTTGCTCTATGCATCCATCCTGGCGTATCTGGTTTACCGATTGGCAGGCAGGTATAAAGCGGGTGCCATCCGGAGTATTTTGGCAGGTACCGTGAAAAGGGTGCGGGCACCCAGCCTGAGTATCGTATTAATGGTGTGCATGGCGGTGGTCATGGAAAATGCCGGTATGACTGAGGCATTGGCGCGTGGGTTAGCTGGCTTTGCTGGTGGATTATTCCCTCTCGTCGCTCCCTGGATAGGTGCGCTGGGCGCCTTTATGACGGGCAGCAATACCAACTCCAATGTTGTGTTTGCATTATTACAATTGCGCACAGCTCAGCTGCTTAGTTACCCGGTGGCAGTTATCCTGGCGGGGCAGACGGCCGGTGCTGGTCTGGCAAGCGTGGTGGCACCTGCCAAGATTGTCGTCGGGACGAGTACGGCTGATCTGGCAGGCAGGGAGGGCGAGGTGATGCGCAAGATGATGCCATACATTATCGTGCTGGTCCTGCTCACCAGCTTGATAACTGCACTGGGTATATGGATCAAATTCTAAAAGGCGAATACATTTTATAATAATATCTATTGTGAGGATATATGGATCAAGCCATGAATAAACAGCAAGCTCCCATCAATCAACCATTGCGTAAAGATCGCGCTAAAGATGATGCATGGATCAAAGCCTTCCTGCAGCGCGTGCCATACGGGATGCTCGCCACTGAATATGAAGGTCAACCATTCATTAAACCCACGCTGTTTGTGTACGATGAAGCCGAGAAATCAATCTATATCCACGGTGCACTGGTGGGGCGCATGCGTACCAATCTCGAGGCAAATTCGCGCATAAGCTTTTGCATCGCCGAGATGGGACGCCTGCTCCCGGCTGATACTGCCATGGAAGTGGGGGTCGAATATGCCAGCGTGGTCGTCTTTGGCAAGGCAGAGGTGCTAACGGATGTAGATCAAGCCAGGCATGGCTTGCAACTGCTGTTGGACCGGTACTTCCCCCACTTGAAACCCGGAATGGATTACCGTGAGATCCTCTCGCAAGAATTGGACATCACCTCGGTCTACCGGATCAGGATTGACTCGTGGAGTGGAAAGGAAGATCATGCCAGGCAGGATTTCCCAGGGGCATTCAGCTACCAGGCCCCCTGAGCATTCCACTATAGGTCGATGACAGGTTAGTATGGGAACTATTGCGATTAAGGATAGGTCATGAATTTAGCCTCCAATTTCGAGCAGATATTTGGACGGCCACCCATGGTCGAAACGCGCGCTCCTGGGCGGGTAAACCTGCTGGGTGAGCATGTGGATTACAACCAGGGTATCGTCCTGCCAGCTGCGATCGACCGGGTAGTGACCCTGGTAGCGGCTCCCACCGTGGATGGTATGGTGACTTTAAATGCTATCGACCTGGGTGAACAAGAAAGGTTCATATTAAGTGAGATTGGGAAGCATTGTGATGTGGAGGGGAATCCCCTGCCAGGCTGGGCGCTTTACCCGGCTGGGGTGGCCTGGTCTTTACAACAAGCTGGACTATCCCTGTGCGGGATGCAAGCAATATATAGCTCCGATGTTCCAATTGGAGCAGGATTAAGCTCTTCTGCCGCGGTGGAGGTGGCATTCGCCACCACATGGCAGGCTTTATCTGGCTGGAAGATCGATAACCTCAGCCTGGCAAAGTTATGCCAGCGTGCCGAGAACGAATACGTAGGGGTTTCCTCGGGTTTGATGGACCAGTTTGCGAGTGCCTGCGGAGTGGAAGGACATGTGCTGTGTTTCGATACACGCAGCCTGGAATGGATACCACTTAAGATGCCACCCGGCACAGCCATCGTCATCGCTGATTCGGGAATCCGCCGCAACCTGGTGACATCGGCTTACAATGATCGACGCACAGCCTGTGAGCAAGCCGTTGAGCTGCTACGGAAGTACCTACCGGGCATCCGATCATTACGTGACGTCTCAACGGTCGAATTTGCGGCATACAGTATGTATTTACCCCCAGAGGTTGCCAAACGGGCTCAGCACGTGGTTAAGGAAATCCACCGGGTGGATCAGGCAATCATCGCTTTGAACCGTGGCGATGCGCGCATGTTTGGTGGGTTTATGTTTGCCAGCCACAAGAGCCTGCGCGATTTGTATGAAGTCAGCCTCCCGGAGCTCGATAGCCTAGTGGAAATCGCCCGTGGATTACCCGGGATTTATGGGGCACGTCTGACCGGGGCCGGGTTTGGGGGGTGTACCGTCAACCTGGTCGAAGAAAAGAATGCGACAACTTTCATGCATGGGTTGCAAGAGGGCTACCGGGTGAAGACTGGAATAGAGGCTGAAGTCTACCTGTGTATGGCAAGTGCAGGGGCGGAGGCCATCCTAATTAACACATAGGTATGAATTATTGATGAATTTTTCAAAGATAACGGATCATCTACTTATAGGCACATCACCGAAAGCCAAAGATTATGACCTGCTGCATGGGCTAGGGGTAGAGCTCGTGATCAACATGCGCTTTGGGTTTCCCCCCAAGCGTGACCCACATTCACCAGCCTTAAGAAGCATATGGCTGCCTGTGATCGACTCACCTATTTTCCCAATCCCAATCCACTCATTGCAGATCGGCGTGAAGGAAGCACTAAAAGTGATAGATCACGGAGGTATCGTGTATGCTCACTGCTCGCGGGGCAGGCACCGTGGTCCCGCCATGGGGGCGTGCATCTTGATTGCCCAGGGGATGTCACCAGAGGAGGCGATGAGGTTGATCGAGC
>CAZXPK010000109.1:0-12521 GCA_964642565.1 uncultured Anaerolineaceae bacterium | reverse complement strand
AAAATCCTTGTGCCCCTGTAGCTCAGTGGATAGAGCGTTGGCCTCCGGAGCCAAAAGCGACAGTTCGAGTCTGTCCAGGGGTACTTGGTATTTAACAACAATAAATTTCGTATTGCTTATGGGCGTTTACAGGGCCTTGGAAGCTTCAAGCCGTCTCTGGTTGATTAGATCGTCTTGATCAGGGTTTATGTACCAAGCATCTCACGAGTTTCTGGTAACCCTCACCATTCCAGTGACCACCCCCAGTAGGGTAATAAGTGAAGCAGCCAAAAAACTCATCCCCAGCGCGGTAAAAATTGCCCCATTCTGGATCGAGCTTCCAGGAGTGCTTATCCCCATGCTTCCATGGCTCAGTCCGGTCGTGAATATAGCTCCCGCAATCCCCACCCCTAATACCATCCCAAAATTTCGAGAGGTTGCTAAAATTCCCGCTGCAATCCCCTGCCTGCTTTTCGGGGCAGATCCCATCAAGGCACTGTTATTCGGTGAGATGAAAGCCCCGGTCCCAAGACCAACGATCGCTAATGCCACCATCATGCTTTCGATGCTGGATTGAGCTGTCAGGCGCGACAAAGTGTACAATCCTGCAGATAATACTGCCATCCCAAATACTACTGGCATCCGTGTACCAATTCGGTCTGATAGTGTGCCGCTGATGGGTGCGATCACCGCCATGACCACCGGTTGTGCAGTCAGGATCAACCCGGCTTGTGCCGGTGAAAACCCTCTCCCTTGGATCAGGTAATAAGGCATTAAAAATATTGAGCTATACACGCCAATATAGTTAATCACTGCACTCGCTGCAGTCATCGAGAACGGAAGCTGTTTGAATAAGCTGAGATCCAACATAGGATGTTTGGAATGCTTTTCAAGATAAACAAACCACGCCAATAAGGTAATCGCACTGAGCAATAGCGCCAGAACCGGAATAGATGTCCATCCCCACTCCTCACCTTGATTAAGTCCAAGCAACAGAGACCCTAACCCTAACAGAAACGTGATTGCCCCCGGGTAATCAAATTGTTCAGCTTGATGATGGCTTGTGTCGTTGGGAATGAATTTTGAGCTCAGCCATATTGCAGCTAACCCAACCGGCAAATTGATATAAAACACTACCCGCCAGCCGAACAAGCTGGCTAACCATCCACCCAACGATGGACCAACAGTCAATCCCAGGTATGTCATCGTCGCTTGCAAGCCCAGGGCTTGACCGCGTTGTTGAAAAGGAAAGCTTTTCGTTAAAATCGCAGGCGAATTTGCAGCTATCATGGCTGCTCCCAATGCTTGCAGCCCCCGAAATGCTATTAATAAGCTCACATTCGGGGCAATCCCGGAAAATAATGAGCCACCCATAAAAATCCCGAAACCTGAGAGGTAAATGGCTTTATGTCCACGCATGTCCCCCAGCCTGCCAAAACTCAGCAAAAGCCCACTCAATACTAACAGATAGATCGTTACGACCCATTCTACTTTCGCGATCGCTTCATTAAAATTTTGACCAATGACAGGCAGCACGGTATTTACCACACTTGTGTCAAGTGCTGTCATGAATGTGCCAATCCCGATTGCTACCAAAACCCCCCATTTTTGAGTCGTACCCAAACCTGTTTCCATCCACTATTCCGCTATGAGTTTAGATTTGGGGTGGTCATGTAAGATAAAGCTCAACACCAGCGCCGTCGCAATTGCGCCCATGGAAGTTGCGAGAAACGTCGCCTGATATCCAACTGCATCTGCCAGCCAGCCCCCAAGCAGGGGAATAATAAACGCTGTCGGTGCGATTAGGGTATTTGCCATTCCAATATATGAAGGTTTCTCATGTTCCTCTCCGAACTCTAGCGTCATTGCCAGGGCAATTGTCCAGCTGGAAACATACGCAATTCCTGCCAATGAATAAGCCAGATAAAACCATCCCACTGATGGAGCCCACCAGGCAATGCCAGCACTCACCGCAGCAGAAATCATCCCCAATGCCATCACCCCCCGGTGACTCCACCGATCCCCCAGCCATCCCATGATGGGATTAAATACAGTCTGAACAATCATTAAAACCCCCGTTAAGATCCCTGCGGTCGCCTCGTCCACCCCATAAAAACGTACCACATACACGGTATAAAATGCAAATCCCACCGTGCCTAATTGGGCTAATATCCTTACAACCACAAACCATCGAAAATTTATATCGCGCCTTAATATCGATCGCAAATCCTTCCAAAAGACTTTTCGCTCTGTTACGCTGGTCACCGGGACTGTCTCTTCTTCCCGCGTAAATGATATTGCCAGGTAGGAAATTATAAATGCTCCAACAGCAAAAAGAAAACACATGGTAAAGCCATTGGCTGGCTCATTGTTTTCAAGCACCATCCCTGCGATGACTGCACCCGCAGCGGCAAATAAATTACTTGCACCAGATTGAAATCCGAAAAATACACCCCAACGATCCCTGGGTATGATTTTTCCAATCATGCTTTGCCAGGCGGTAGCGGCAAAGCCTCCCCCAAAACCCTGCCACACTAACAGCATAAATGTTAATAATAAGGCTACCTTTGGACCTATATTCGGAATGAACCAGGATACAGCTGCCAACCCTAAAAATGGCAACCTTTCCTGGACGGTGAAGAGCATCACCATCGGTTTATATCGTTTTTGCTGAGCCACCCGATGGGCGGTAAATAATTGCGGTAGTTGCCACCCCACTACGTGAATCGCCGGGATCAGACCGATCAGGATGGCTGAATCGGTGAGATTACTGACGAAAAGGGGTAATACCGTGGAAAATGAGGCAAATCCCAAAGCCAAACCAAAAAAACCACCATCAAACATATTGACAATGAAATTGAATGGAAAATTTTTGCTGTGTTTAAGCGCAGCTGTGCTCAGGGTTGCCACGGTTTGGTAAGTCTCCAGCGGTGAAGTGTACCATAATGTAACCAGGTCTTGAACTTATCAAAAGGCTCTATTCACCGATGTAAACAACCACAAGACAGGAGACTCAACCACCGTGGATATAATATCCGGATTTTAAACGCGGTTTATTCCAGGTCTTTGACCATCCGCCACGCAGGCTCATTCATATCCCTGCGCTTGCCTTTATCATCAATGTAAGACCATTGACCTGGATCCTCACCAGTCACAATGTACCCCAAACGGTCATAAAAACGCCGGGCATCATGGTTATCTTTCCCCACATTAAGCGTAACCTGACGAAAGCCCCGTTTTCGTAGATCATCCTCGATGGTATGCATGATCCTCGTGCCAATCCCCTGATTCCTGAAACGTGGCTGTACCCGGAATCCGTAGATGTAAGCCCTTACGATCCCATCCGCCAGCTCTGGTCGGTTTCCTTTTAAGGATATGAAGCATTGGCCGATCAATCCACTTCCATCAATTTCTGCAATCCAGATGACCGCTTTGCCTTGCTCGACCATCAAGTATGTATCTGCATACAAGCAGCGAAAATGCGCATATTCGCCGTTCCATTCAAGACCAACCAAATCATCCTTCTCAGCTTGCCGGATGAAAACTGGGATCATTTCTAATCAGCTCGTTAAGGTAGGCTTCTTCCTGATCAGCATTTTCAATTTTACCATCCAGCCAGCCATCCCGAATTGCACCCAGGATGCGCTTGTAGATGGGTCCCGGTGGTATCCCCCGCACCCGAAGATCATCCCCCGTAATCCTTGAGCTCATCATATTCATCCGGTTCAGATAAGCCTGAAAGTTATTGCAGAGTTTATCATCCCGTGCAGCTAAAAAGGTGGCGTAAATAGCAAGTAGTGGCACATCTTCCAAACGGCTGGCGATCATGCTGAGCTTGGCATTTGCCACCCAGGGTAAATCCTTCCATAAATGACATGCGGAGAGCATCGCTTTCACCTGTGTAGCTGGATATCGCAGTCTTTTCAGGATGGCTTGTGTTTTTTCAACCGGTTGGTTGATAAACCATAAGATAGTCGCCAGTTTGCGTAGATTATTCCCCTTATCAAGGTCCAATTTTAGTCCAATCAAAGGTTTTTCCGGGATGGTATCCAGCATTTCAAGATTTTCCCGACAATTCTGGTCCCACACCAACGCCGGATGTACCTCATTGAGCAATCCTAATTCCGACAACCTCTCGAGCATGCTCACTCTTTGGTCTTCATCCAGGATATGGTCCAGCTCATGCCGGATTCTATCTCCAGAAACCTGCCCAACCAATAATCTTGCTTCATATAACAATTCTAGCGTGCGTTTCTCGATGTGAAAATCAAAGCGTCTCTCAAAGCGCACTGCTCTCAACATGCGGGTTGGATCATCGACGAAGGACAGTGAATGTAACACCCTTACCAGGCCTTCCCGCAGATCATTCAGACCACCCCAATAATCATGCAGCTCTCCATAATGATTACCATCCAGACGCAGAGCTAATGTGTTCATCGTAAAATCTCGCCGGTGCAAGTCCAGCTTGATACTGCCGCGCTCGACCGTCGGCAAAGCAGTGGGGTGAGTATAGAATTCAGTCCTGGCTGAGATCATATCCAGGAATTCCGGCAAGTCGTTAGCATTCTCCAGCTGACCGAGTGTATTTGCCAGCTCAGATCGGATATTGTTGATTAACCATTTTCCTGTGCCAAAGCGGGCATGCGTGGTCAGGCGCCCCCCATATCGCTCCTGTAGCTGGCGCGCAAGGGCAATCGCATCACCTTCGACGACCAGATCAAAATCTTGGCTTGGGCGTTCAAGGATCAGGTCGCGCACGAACCCACCCACGATGTACAGTGCAGCTTTCTGCTCATTCGCGATTTCAGCGACAACTTTCATGAGCCCCAGCTTCACTTTCGGCATGGCACCTTCAAGTTTTTCAGCGAAGTTTAGATGTCCTGGTCGGCTGGCTTGTGAAGTTAAAATCTTCAACAGGTCGGTACGTGTGACGATCCCAATAATTTCCCGGTCATTCTCATCCATGACAGGGATTTGACCCCAGCCTGTGTCCGTCATCAGGTGCTGAAGACGATCAATCGAGTCATCAGGATGGATGACCACCTCTCCTGCATTCATTAAGTTCGTCGCTGTATAGTTTAGTTTATGTGCTAAAGCACGGTCCACCGCTCGTCGGGTAAGAAGACCAATCACCTTTCCATCCTGAACTACCGGGTAGCCTTCATAACCGTAGCGCTGCATGCGATCAGCTGCTTCCTGTACCGGCGTATCGGGTGAGAGCACTTGTGGGTTAGGTGACATAATTTCAGCTACCGTAATAGCTGGGCGCACGAACTCCGGTAGGAGCGCAATCAGCTCCTCGTGTACCTCATCTAGCTCACGCCCTTTGATCAAGCCGGCTGCCGCGCGTGAATGCCCTCCCCCTCCAAACTTGGTTGTGATCTCAGCTACATCGATGTTATCACTGGTCGAGCGCCCGATCATTTGCACTCCCGCCCGGGTGGTGATCAGCATAAATAGCGCATCCGGGTCGAGTAAATCCCGCAGCTTGTGGGCTACAGTAGACAATTCCTCATCCATGCTGTGTGCACTTCCGCACACGACCACCACGCTATGCCCGTGGATCTGGTAGGTCTCAAGGTGCTGGCGCAGCGTATCATACAATTTCTGCTGCTCCGCAGATAACGGGTGATTCAGAAAATCACCCGCGATGCGCAAATTCGCCTCTTGTTCCAATAGGTATGACGCGGCATGCAAGTCACGCGCTGTTGTCCGTGTGTACGTAAGCGAGCCGGTGTCCTCATAGATTCCAAGCAGCAACGTGGTTGCGTGGATCATGCTCAGATCACCATCCCGCTCCTGCAAGTCTTCTACGAATATGGTTGTGGTCGCTCCCACATCCTCGCTGGAAATTGTCCACGCCGCAGGTATATCAGCGCGGATTGGATGGTGGTCCACGACGTGCACCCGCGTATTCTCACCCACGCCTCGCACACTAACCATCGATTGTGTATCTACCAGGCATATGGATTCCACCGCTTCATTGGGAAGATCGCGCGGTTCAACGAACGGAAGCTCTGCGCCGTATAATGTGACAAACGCGCGAACGTTCCTGTTCATCCGCCTGGGTAATACCGGTATTGCCGATTCGTCCAACAAATATGCCCCCAGCAAAGACGCCAGGGCGTCGAAATCAGCTTGTTCGTGGGTCAGGATGATGCGCATGTGTAAACCAACCAATCGTAAAGCATAATTTTAATCGACATTTCGATTAATGAGATAAAATAGGCGCATTCTATGAACAGAATGACGAAGCAAGTGAAGCGACACAAGCGGCACGATCAGCTTGAAGGATTATGGGAGGATTTACTCTCCCGCCAGCCAGAGCTGATCCTGGCGGCATTTGATTCGCTCGATGAGCCGGACCAAAAGGCAGTCTTCACCCATCTGCAGCGCATGGTGAGTGAAGTTGGTTGGCAGCCTGAGCAGCGTGCTTCAGCCAAAGTTGCCATACACGCATTGGAAACTCAATCAGATCAGGAAAATAATGGATATCACCCAGCTAACTCAAGCCATGCATGATTTCGTTCACACCATGGGTTGGTACGAGCCGCACAGCCCCCGCCCACAGACTATGCGCAACCTGGCGATCTCCCTCAATCTGGAAGCATCTGAAGTGTTGGAGCATTTCCAATGGGATGAGAGCCTGAAGGACCCCGACTCTTTTTCCGACGAGCTGGCGGATGTAATGTTGTATCTGCTTCAGCTTGCCAGTCTGTCTGGGATCGATCTGGAAAAGGCCGTCCTTGCCAAGCTGGGAAAAAACTATCATCGCAGCTGGGATGCCAAGGAATAATTAATGAGCACTCGCATTACCGTTTTCGGAGGCTCGCAGCCTAAGCCGGGTGAGCCAGTCTACCAGGATGCCCTGCGTTTGGGTAAGCTTCTCGCTCAAGCGGGATATATACTCCTCAATGGTGGCTATATCGGCACCATGGAAGCTCTCTCACGCGGGGCAGCCGAAGCGGGTGGGCATGTCATCGGTGTCACCTGTGATCAGATCGAAGCCTGGCGACCGGTAAAAGCCAATCCCTGGGTGACAGAGGAATGGCACTACAGCACGCTTCAAGAGCGCATGTTCGCCTTGATTAAGAATTGTGACGCTTGCCTTGCCCTCCCCGGAGGAGTTGGCACGCTGGCCGAGGTCACCCTCACCTGGAACCTCCTCATCACCCACATCCTCCCTCCCCGCCCCCTCCTCCTGATCGGATCCGGCTGGCAGGCAACCCTTCGCAAATTCCTGTCTGCGCAGGGTGAATTTATCCCTGAAATTCAACGCCAGTGGATTTCCTTCACTCCTAATATCGACTCCGCCTTTCAACGATTGCAGGAATTACAAACCGATGGTAAATTATGAATCATAAGGAATAAGACATGACTGAAGACAAACTCCCTACCCAATCTGAAAACTTTGCTGAATGGTACAACCAGCTCGTTCTCAAGGCAGAGCTGGCCGATTATGCCCCGGTGCGTGGCTGTATGGTCGTACGCCCTTATGGCTGGGCTTTGTGGGAGAACATGACCGCCGCCCTCGACCGTCGGTTTAAAGCCACCGGGCACGTCAATGCGGCTTTCCCCTTGCTCATTCCCATGTCTTTCTTTGAAAAGGAAAAAGCCCATGTGGAAGGGTTTTCACCCGAGCTGGCTGTGGTTACCATCGGTGGAGGTGAGAAGCTCGAAGAGCCTTTGGTCGTCCGCCCTACCTCCGAAACTATCATCGGTCATATGTACTCCAAGTGGATCAAATCCTACCGTGATTTGCCGGTTCTCATCAATCAATGGGGCAGTGTCGTGCGTTGGGAGTTGCGTACCAAGTTATTCCTGCGCACATTGGAGTTCTACTGGCAGGAAGGTCATACCGCCCACGCCACGCCAGAAGAAGGCAAGCAGGAAACCCTGCGCATGCTGGATGTCTACGCCGACTTTGCCATCGAAGATGGTGCCATTCCCGTGGTCAAAGGGCGTAAGAGCCAATCGGAAAAGTTTGCCGGTGCCGACAACTCGTATAGCATTGAAGCCATGATGGGTGATACCCGTGCCTTGCAGGCTGGCACTTCCCACGACCTGGGGCAGAACTTTGCCAAAGCCTTCAATATCCAATATCTGGATAAGAACAACCTCCTCCAGTATGTCTGGACCACCTCCTGGGGTCTTTCCACCCGTTTCGTGGGTGCGGTCATCATGACCCATGGGGATGACCAGGGTCTCATCCTGCCTCCCAAGCTGGCTCCCTTCCAGATTGTGATCATTCCGATTTATAGAAATGATGAAGAGAAGGCTCTCGTCCTGCCTGTTGTTTCAAAAGTGGAAGGTGCGCTTCAAGGTTTTCGCCTCAAGATCGACCGCCGCGAAGAGGTCACCCCTGGCTTCAAGTTCAATGATTGGGAGATGCGCGGCGTGCCCTTGCGCATCGAGATTGGTCCCAAGGATGTCAAGAAAGGCACACTTGCATTTGCACGGCGCGATATCCCAGGCAAAGCCGGTAAGACCTTCGTTCAACAAACCCAGCTCGAACCCCAGGTGGCTGAAGCCTTGCAATCAATCCAGGCTTCGATATTTGAACGCGCCCTCGCCTTTCGGCGTGCACACACCTTTGAGCCAAAGGATTACGATGAGCTGAAATCCGTGGTGGATAAGGGGTGGGCGTTCAGTTGGTGGTGTGGTGATGCCGAATGTGAAGCCAAAGTCAAGGACGAGACCAAAGCCACCACACGCTGCATCCCGCTTGAACAGGAGCCCGGTCAAGAGACGTGCATCGTGTGTGGCAAACCCGCCACCGAAAAAGTCATCTTCGGCCGTGCCTATTAAAAACGTGGAAACGTTTTTTTGTATATGCCCGCCATCCAGCCCGCCCGCCTGAAGAAGCAAGCCTCAGACCTGGCTGCTAAATTCAATCAGCCGGCCATCTTCGTTCGCGAGCTAGGTGCCCTGCTCGATCTGTACACCGATCATACCCATCGCTCTGGTCAGGCCGGCGAACCCTCTCCCCTCATGGGCTCATATAACACTCTCTCTCCGGTCATGCGCCAGGTTTGGGTTGAGCTCACCCCCATGGTCAAATTGCATCCTGCCAATATTCTGCCTCTCTGCGACGCATTATGGGCTGCGTCAAGCTATGATCTGCAGTTGCTGGCTGCTCGCCTGCTGGGTCAGGTTCCAATTGAGCCACCTGGTCCGGTGATCGACCGCTTGCAGTCTTGGGTTCACTCAGGATTGGATAAAAACCTTTTGGATGGTCTGCTTGAGCAAGGTCTGAGGCAATATCAGCAAGAGGCACCTGGCCAGGTTCTGGAGCTGGCTTCCGCTTGGTTGGCCTCCTCCGATCTCTCCCTCCAACAAGCCGGATTACGCGCCTTGTTATCCATGATCGATAGGTCGGGAATAGAAAGTCTGCCTGCCATTTTCCGTTTGCTCACCCCTTTCCTGCGTGTTGCCCCCTCTGGCTTACGACCTGATATCCTCGCCGTTCTATCCGCCCTTGCGCATTGCTCCCCCTCCGAGACCGCTTACTTTCTGCGCCAGAATCTCTCCGCCCCCGATAACCCCGACACCCCCTGGCTCATCCGTCAGGTGTTGAATGAGTTTCCGGAAGAGACAAGAGCAGGGTTGCGAACAGCGATGAAGGATAAGTAGGTGGCGGGTCTCAGACCCGTCTCTTTTTTTCCGGTAACCTATGTTAAATGCTTTCCTGGGTATTCGCTAACCTGTACTGGGTGAATTACCCGGTGTCCGCTAATTATCCGCTGACCAGTAAATAATCAAATAAAGATTGTGACCCTCTCAACGGATTCATAGCGGATTAGCGGATATTACTTCCGATGGTCATAATTCCCCAATTGTTATAGGAGCAGATGAGCAGCAACCAAAGATGGCTCTCGATTAATCGATGTGTAGGGGCGCAGGGGAGAATTTTGATTTGAAAATCTGGAAATCATCCCCTGCGCCCCAATCGTATATTTCTCCTACGCAAATCAGCAAAATTTTGAACAGAATTATTAGTGGTAAAAGCAATTTACGAATTTAAAGGTCGGAAAAATAATGTTATCCGTCAGTAGGCTTCCAAAGACAATTCACTACATGCAAGCAAGAGGAAACGATAATAAAAAAAAGTTTTTGATATTGCTTTTGATCAATCGGAGTGTCCCAACCAAGGTTGTGACCTAAAGTATTTCTAGCCATATAAGTGATTTTAATTGCTTCATGAATAGTATTGTTATAATTTACTAATGCATCAAAAATATCCTGTAGAGTGAAATCCTTTTCCCTACCTCTCCCTTCGATTTGGGGAATCCCCAATTTTTCTTTTATGGATGGTTTATTTAAAATTGGATTGAGTGTTGGCTCACTTATTTCTATACAACGATTGTGCTTTATTAAACTTTCAAACAAAAGGCAACCTCGAAAAAGATGTAAAAAGAATGGCTCGACTGTACCACTTTTTACAAAATATTCAAAGTGCTCATTCCTATAATCCCATTCTATACAGAAGGTTATTAAGGAAGTAACTAATGTCCGTAATCCTGGTTTTTCTTTTTTTGTTAAGGAAAAATATATAAAATCATTTATTAAGTTATCAAAAGTCAATTCTGGGGCATTCTTACCTTTCACGACTTCGTCTTGGTAAAATTTGCGGGCTCTTTCAACTTTTGTCTGAGCATATTGTGTCAATTCTTTAGCCGCTTGATTATTCGAATTGCCATCTAGCATTAGGAAACGTGTTGCTGGTGTAGGGTTTGTTTTTGGCTCTGCACCATTTTCTATATCTTCTGTAACCGCAGCATCAAAAAAATAAAGAGCAGTTAAGTAATCATCTAAATAATATGATGTTATTCCGATAAAGTAAAAAGGATGACCTTTGTGTATTCTTGCGAATGCGTCGGCATCAATTCTTTTGCATTTTCTCAGTAATGCAAATTGTCTATCTCTTAGGCGAAGGAATTGGCGATTCTTGATAAGATTCATGGGATTTGGATTGTACGTATTCCAAAATCTTGTCACATAATTAAAATCACTAGCAGCTTCTATATACCGTTCCTTAAACTCGTCATAATTAATTTCTAAATCAGCAATTATCATTTATAGAACTTCTTCCTAAATCATATCAATCCCCAAAATTATTTTTAGTGAAATTGCGGTAGGTAATAATCCAAGTTTACCCACTTAGCCAGATGTTGGCCGCCTCGGGCGATTCCACCCGCGGGATAAGGGAGATGGCTCCCTGTGGGCAGGCTACCCGGCACACCCCGCAGCCGAAGCAGTGCTCGGGGGAGATGGAAACCTTGCCCATTGACGACGAGAAGAATTGGGCGCCAAACTGGCATTGGCTCATGCACTCTTTGCAGCCGTTGCACTGGTCGGGGTCTACCTGGCAGATGTACTCGGCGCGGAAGAAATTCGGAATGCCCCGCTCCCTGATATAGCCTCGGTAAGCTTCACAATCGCCATCACAATTGCACACCCCAATCACATACGGTGTAACGCCGCTCCACACAGAGTGCATCAAACCCTCTTCGTCAAACTTGTGGATCAGCTTCATTGCTTCCTCTTTCCCCAGCACTTCGAGCGACGCAGAGCTATCCGGATATTTCCCGAACATATGGAGTAAATCAACCCCCAACCCGAAGCAGTAGCGCTGGTTGGTAAGACCGGTAGAATTGTAACGGCAGCCACACGGCATACGTGTGATCGAATCAGACATCCCAAACACCTTCTCGACATCCTCGAGGGGTATTACCTGCCCGAAGTGCTCGATCTTGCGTTGATTCAAGATCTGTTCCTTGCTTGGTGGTACGGTCGGCGCTTGTATGACGGATTCTACCTCCTGGGTTTGTGGACTTTCTTGAACTTTTCCGCGATATGCAAGAAGGGTGAACCATTTGGCGAAATCGTCCAGCCATTCGAAGCGGGAATTTAATCCAATGGCTTTTTTTTGTTCGTCAGTTAGAGGGGCATGCAATAGCTCACTGGAATAATTTTTCATCTGCAGGTACCACTGCTTTCCCTCCCCATGCTGGATGCAAAACTCACACATCACGATCCTCCTCCGGATGGACTGATTTGATCCACCTTCCATAATCATACATCATATCTGCAAACCGATGCCGGGAAGAATATTGAGAGTGGCTTTTTATATGATATTTGATAAAACTGGGGACAGATAGTAGAAGTAATTGTGTATGAAAATGAAAAGTATTGTTGGGATATCTTGTTACGTTAAGCATTTGGATAAGACTGCTAAATTCTTCTAGGCTTTAGGCTTTGAAATGGCTTTGGTGCATGAATATTTTTCGCTCCATTTAAGGGTCAATTTTAAGCAAATTTGTACTATTGCTGCCCCACTGGATTGGGATTTCCGCGGCTGTTTTCGTGGTTGTCATCGGTTCTTTTGCTTGAGTCTGTAACGAGCTAGCAGGATGAGCCCCGCAAACGGTAGGGCAAGATTGACCAGCAGGCCATTCAGGAGATAATCATTCCAATACGGGTTGGTGATCACTCCGGCCTGAACCAACAGCCAGATCGTCCAAATCCCCCACGGGACATGT
>CAZXPK010000108.1:0-12601 GCA_964642565.1 uncultured Anaerolineaceae bacterium | reverse complement strand
GTACATTAGAATGCTTTCCAATGATTTATTTCAATAAAAGCATTCGTATACCGAGTGATCTTCTCGGTACCAGTGCTTTCCTGTACCGATTGTGGTGCTCTCCCATATCGGCATGTGATCTTCTATATCGGTAGATTGGTAGTCTCCCATACCGATACATCTTCATCGATATCACCATGGCTTCCAATTTCTCCCCCTCCACCTACCCTCCTCTTTGCCTGTCAGCTTGTCGTAAAAAGGTATTCGATCCGTTTCGTTTTTTTGGGGGACGAATCTCTCAATTCTGTCCGAATATGGCAGCTAATCTTCCTCGAGATAAGCTATTCTTCCTTCAAAGAAGCGTTTTTAATCGTCGGTCTGAATTGACTACAATTGCTTCTTCTAAAATAATTCGGGATGAGATTATACATTCCCTCAAAACCCTTTATGTCGGAGAGCGCTGCAGGGCGTTCATTTTGCGCACCACTTTGCGCACCTTGTTGCGCTCCTTCTTGCCCATTGCGTTAATCTTTTTTTCTTACCCACTCGTGTCGAGATATTTGCTCGATATTGCTAATTCTAATCTTGCTTCGGTTCACTCTTTTGCCGGACAGCTGACTGCCAACCTCCCTCCCCTCCTTGACACCTCACCCTCTCCCGTGTATAGTCCTTTCCATGAAGAAGCTGCTCTTTACAATATTGATGGTGCTTCTCCTCCAGGCCTGCAACTTACCCGGATTAGCTCCAGCCACCCCCACTCCCACCTCCACACCCATTCCAACCTCCACCCCAACGCCCACCGCAACCTCGACCAGCACGCCTACCCCCATCCCCACTGCCACCCCCACCCTCGCTCCTGAGGTGCGCGTTGCCAGTGCCGACCATGCCCTGTTTAATGGTGATTATGATTCCGCTCTATCCGAATATACTGCCGCCCGCAATACACCGGGCGACTCTGCTATTCAGGCCGCTGCGTTGCTCGGACAGGGGCGTGTCCATTACCTCACCGGCGTCTATCCCAATGCCCTGAACGAATTTCGGGCAGTCACTGATAGCTACCCTGGCTCATCCCAGGCAGCTGATGCCTACTACTTCCTCGGTGAGACTTACATGCAGCTGGATCGTTTCACTGAAGCTGCGGACGCTTTCGCCAGTTACCTCACCATTCGTCCCGGCGTCTTGGACGCCTTCATCAACGAGCGGCGTGGGGATGCTCTTGTTGCGGAGGGTGATAATAGCGGTGCCCTAGCTGCGTATATTACCGCGGTTCAATCCCCTCGTTTGCCCACCAATTTCTCCCTCGAGCTCAAGCTTGCCCAAACTTATGTCATCCTGGGGGATTATGTCACCGCCGGGGTGGTCTATGATGACATCTTCAACCGCACCAGCTCAGATTCCATCAAAGCCCAGGTGGATTATGCCCGTGGTCAAATGTATACCGCTTTGGGTCAGCCTGAGCAGGCTACCACGGCGTATGTGGATGCCGTCTTCTCCTATCCCCATGCTTATTATTCTTTCCTTGGGCTGATCGAGCTCGTCAATTCCGGTTACCCTGTGAGTGAGCTGCAGCGAGGCCTGGTGGACTACAACGCAGGGCAGTATGGGGTCGCCCTCACCGCGTTCGACCGCTACCTTTCCCTCAACCCGCCTGATTCATCCACCGCCCTATACTATAAGGGTCTCATCTTACGCGACCAGGATGACCTGGCCTCCGCCATCTCTTTGTGGGATATGGTAATCCAAAGAGATCCAACCATCCCCTATTGGGATTCAGCCTGGGAGCAGAAAGCGTATACGCAATGGGCATATCAGGGAGATTATGCTGCTGGAGAAAAGACATTGCTCGATTTCGTTGCTACAGCCCCCACCCATCCACGGGCGGCTGAGTTCCTATTCGATGCTGCACGGGTTGCAGAGCGTGATGATCGCCTGGCAGACGCGGCTCAGATCTGGCAACGCATCCCGGTCGAGTACCCAAATTCGGAGTATGTCTACCGGTCTTTATTCCTCGCTGCCATCTGCCATTACCGCCTGGCAGACTATCCCTCCGCCCAAACTGTTTTCTGGCAGGCGCAGGGCATCGCCACCACACCCGTAGAACGGGCGGGTGCATATTTCTGGGTCGGTAAAGCTCAAGCGGCTCAGGGGGATGCTACATCCGCACAGGCAACCTGGCAGCAGGCCACCTCCATTGACCCAACCGGATATTACTCTGAGCGCTCACGTGACATGCTGAATAACCTCCCCCCATTCACCCCTCCCAAGATGATTGACCTTGGTATTGACCATCAATCCGAGCTACGTCAGGCTGAGTTGTGGATGCTTACCACATTCAATTACCCCTCCAGCACAGATCTATCCGTTCCCGGTCCACTGGCCAGCGATCCACGCTTCTCCCGCGGACAAGAATTCTGGCACCTGGGTCTATCTGATCAGGCAGAAGCTGAATTCAACAACCTGCGCGAGGAAGCTATTACCGACCCCTTAACATCCTACCGGTTGGCACTCTTCCTCTCCGATCTGGGTATGTACCGGCAGGCAATATTGTCTGCCCGTCAGGTGCTTGACCTGGCTGGTTTGGATGATGCCGGTACCCTGACTGCTCCTGTTCTATTCAGCCATATCCGCTTTGGCGCATTCTTCCCGGATCTAGTGGCTCCTGCCGCCCAAACTTATCGCTTTGACCCACTTTTCGTCTGGTCCACATTACGCCAGGAAAGCTTGTTCGACCCGTCCATTCAATCCAGCGCGGGTGCGTTGGGGTTGATGCAGGTCATGCCCGCTACCGGTGAGGATATCTCCTCCCGATTGGGTTGGCCAGTTGACTACTCCCAATCTGACCTGCTTCGCCCGGATGTGAACCTGACCCTCGGGTTGGATTACCTTGCTGACCAGCGTGATAATCTGGGTGGGGATTTGTATGCTGCCCTGGCTGCCTATAATGGCGGACCAGGCAATGCCGCTGTCTGGCTATCCCTTTCCAAGGCTGATCCTGACCTGTTCGTGGAGGTTGTCCGCTTCGACGAGACTCGCCAGTACCTGATGGGCATCTACGAGGTCTTCACAATTTACTCACGCTTATATGCCCGCGTTCCGTGAATTAGCCCAGGCAATCCATCCTACGGGACAAAATTTTGTTTTTATACGATGTCCAATCTCAAATCCTTTGACGAGCTGATTCAAGAAGCACTTTCCCTTCCATTCTCGGGCTGGGATTTTTCTTCACTCGGTGATCGCTGGAAGACCAATGAGCCTTCGTGGGATTATCCTGCATTAGCACGCAGCCATATGCAATGCGTCTCTTCCATGCTCGATCAGGATACTGGTGGGGGTGAGCTGCTGACCACTCTCATACCCTTCCCATCACACACTTGGGCTACCGAGAGCTACCCACCCAATATTCACGTGGCAAAGGACCGTCTGGAACCACTCGGTGTACAGGTAATTTCGGACTATTCCGATGCTGACATCCCCCTCGCCGATGCCAGTCTTGACTTGATCCTTAATCGTCATGGCTCCTATTCTGAACACGAGCTAATGCGCTTGCTGAAACCCGGTGGTATCTTCCTCACTGAACAGGTTGGAGGTCAAAATGATATCCGTCTGAATGAGCTGTTACAGGATAAAGTCCATTTTGAATATTCCTACTGGACTAAAGACCTCATCATCCATCAGCTAAAAGATGCCGGGTTTGAGCTGCTCTCCGTAAAAGAGGAGTTTCCCCTCGCCGAGTTTGCTGACATCGGTGCGGTGGTATTCTACCTGTGTATCATCCCCTGGCAAATCGCCGGTTTCAGCGTGGATAAATACCGCGACAAGCTCCTTGCCATTCAACAGGCTATCCTCGCCCATGGACCCTTGCAAGTGAATGATCACCGCATCCTGGTCGAAGTGCGCAAACCAGATTAAGTAAAGGCGCAACATTGTCACATTCGAACATGATTCGTTTAATTTATTGTGGGATCCCTAATGATGGTTCTAATTGATTATGGGCTACCGTACAATGGCAGGTGTACGCCATTCACAACCGCGCCTTCATCGGAACAAAGGTATTCGATTGCTGACACAATCTCTTCTGGTGTGGTCCAAGAAACATTCTCGGGCGTAGGGGAAGTATCTCGCTCATGCAGAATGTCGATCGTACGCACCCTCAACACATTGGCAGTCACTCCTGTATATTTCAGCTCCTCCGCCAGGGTCAGCATCAATGCTTCCTGAGCAGATTTACCGATTGTATATGGGGCTTTATTGGCCGGCGGGTTCGACACAACCGGTGATGAAACGATGATGATCCGCCCCCAATTATTCTTCGCCATATCTGGAATGAATGCCTGTATGAGGTTGAAGGTCGTCCATAGGTGCTGATCCAACATCGTTGAGATATCCTCCCGTGTCACCTGGGTCAAGGGTTTACCACCTGTCCAACCGCCCACAAAGTGTAGCAGGATGTCTATACGATCAAACTTACCCATCACAGTATCGCGTACCTTTTCCACTTCGCCAGGCAGGGTGAGATCCGCAGTGCAGCTGATCATCCGTGAATCGGGCAGATTTAAATTGCGCTCCAGT
Source organism: uncultured Anaerolineaceae bacterium (assembly GCA_964642565.1). GTDB lineage: Bacteria > Chloroflexota > Anaerolineae > Anaerolineales > UBA4823 > FEB-25. The sequence goes on along the minus strand of CAZXPK010000108.1, from coordinate 8,053 downwards.
TCGGTCAATTTCTCCCTGTTTGTACCAACCAGAGACAGCCGGCAGCCAGCTTCTGCAAATCGTCGCGAAACTACCCTACCCAAACCACCGGTAGCACCAGTGATCACTACAACATGATCTTTTAACGCCATTTCCAAATCCTCCCATTGATAATGCTCTCTATTACCTTAGTTCGAATGGTCGTCTGATTGCCATGCGTCAATTTGGTCGGGTGTCATGCCATTAACCACGGGTCGGTCAATTTGCTCCAAAAAATGAATATCCTTGCCAAAGTTGATCATATGCCCAGATTTCTCGACCTTGGTACGTAGATAGAACTCGTTGTAGGGATTCGGTGGTATTACTAGTGGGATACGTTCGGTAATCTTGACCCCAAACTTGGTCAGATCATTAAGCTTCTTGGGATTATTGGTCATCAGACGAATCGATTTAATCTTGAGTGATTCTAGCATGTGAGCTGCAACGGAGTATTCACGCTCATCATCGCGAAAACCAAGCGCCAAATTGGCTTGGACGGTGTCATAACCGGAATCCTGTAAGCTATAAGCGCGGATTTTGTTAATAAAACCAATACCCCGCCCTTCTTGCCGGAGGTAGAGCAAGACTCCGTTTTCCATCTGGCTAATCATGCGCATGGCTGCTTCGAGCTGATCACGGCAGTCACAGCGTAACGAACCGGCCACATCCCCCGTCAGGCATTCTGAGTGTAGCCGCACAGGGACATTCTCCAATCCGGTAATATCTCCGTGCACAAATGCAGCATGTTCCTTTCCATCGCGGTTATTGTAAAAAGCCACCACCTGGAACTGTCCAAAGCGGGATGGCAGTTCAGCAATGGAAGCAATCTTGACGCATATATGGTCCTTGCCAAATCCTTCACATTCATGAGAGGTGTTCTCTTCCAAGATTTCTTTGATTTGTAAATGACTGAGTGGCATAATTTTCTCCAAAGACTTAAAATGTTATATTTTCTATCCATATAGTGGGAGGTACCGCAGCAAAATACCACCATCTCCCAGCTTGTTGATATCTATCAACTGTAATCGAATTGCCTCTTGTTGAAGTAGTCCCACACCACTGGCAAAGGTTGGTGTATTCATTCCACCAAAAATAAGCGGAGCAACGTAGATGCTAATCTCATCCACCAACCTCAACCGCATGAGTGACTCGTTCAATGTGCCGCCACCTTCCACCAGCAAACGATGGACGCCCAGCTCCTTGAGCTTATGCATGGTAAGCGCCAGATCGACCTGTTGTTCGCCCATTTCGAACACTTGCACTCCCCCTGCTGCTCCAGGAGGTCGATCTGACCTGGTTCCGTTTGGGCGGTAGTGAAGATGATCACCCGCGCTAGACCAGCATTCAGGAATCGACTGTCTGGTCACAAATGTGCCCTCATGACCACCCCGACCTTGATTGGGTTGGGGCTCAAGCCTCGCTGGAGACGCTCCTGGGGTAGGTGCTCATCTTTTACTGTCAACCGCGGGTCATTTTCGAGCAGGGTATGCCCACCCACCATAACAGCATCTACCTCCGCCCGCAGGTGATCAACGCATTTCATATCCTCTTCGGAAGAAATGCTTGCTCCACTGCGGCTCACAGTATCAGTCTTACCATCCGCGGTCATGGCGACGTTTAAGATAACATAGGGACGTTTTAATTGTGTTAACATTTTCTAACAAGCACCTTAATCCGAAAATAAATGGTTATAGCGTGATTAGTAGGTATTTATCTTAATTTCAAACCATAACTTCGGTTTTCAACTTCGTGACCAAGCATCTTTGTCCAGAATCGGTTGGGACGGCTATCAAGTATTCGAAAGCCGATACTTTCATACAAATGGCAGGCAACCTCGTTATGGTTGGTGGTTCCCAGATGCACACCGCCCACACCCATCTGGCAAAGCTGATCCAAGTAAGCCTCGATCAGTCGCCTCCCCACCCCCATCCCACGGTAACCTTGCTTGATGTCAATTTGCAGATAGGCTGGATATTCAATCAGATCCACTTTGGGCTCCTCGCCTCTGATCAGACCAACCAGCATGCCCCAAGCATAGTTGGTAGTGCACCGTCCAAGCTTGTACTTCCCAGAAATCGCTCTCACCAATACCTTGGAGATAATATATCTTCTCCATCGCTTTGATTGCCGGGAGGTATCACTACAGCCTAATAAAAAACCGATCACACCCTGTGAACTGTCAGCCACCCAAACAAAGGGGGCCTCGAAATCGGTGTAATAGCGGGTAAAAGCATCATTGTACAGGCAACGGTCTTCGAGGAAAGCCTCGACGGGTTCTCCGAAAAATGCTGTATCAGCTGCAATGGAGAATACCACCGTTTGATCCGATATCTGATAATGCCTGATAGTTGGAGTGGTCATAAGCGATGGAATTCTCTAATTGGGAGCAAGGCTGTCATTCAGTGAACAATTGGAAGACCAACATAGATGTTAGAATCACGGATCTACTTTCCACCCAACCATACAATTGTCCTCATTGTAAAGTACCTCATTGAAAAATAAAAGGGCTAGAAGCCAGTACTATTAATCACTTTGGATATACCTAATGAAATTCTATATAAAAAACACGAATAACAAAATGGGCTATTTATAGCTACAAACCAAAATATAAATTACACAAATTTCCTAGGATACAATGGCTATATTCCTAGCCAATAATACCTCGAATTTATCCAACCTGCTATCGGAATAGAAAGGGGTGGGTTAAATTAAAATGTCGGGATTCATCCACCCTACCCGACATTTAAGTAATATTTATATCAACCTTCTCTGCAATTTGGTTGCCAGATCAGCGGAACTACATCACATCATCGGGTACGCTTTGTACAAACCAATCATATTTCCTTGCGGGTCGCGGAATATCCCGAATTTACCTGTTTTGGGAATCTCCATCTCTAGTGAGATGATAGTGCCTCCAGCTTTCTCAATAGCCTTCAGAGATGCAGTAACATCATCCGTTTCGATATAGACTGTGACAGTCCCGGCTGGATTTTGCGCAGTGACTGGGTTAAAACCACCCCCAACACCATCACCTGCTTTAAAAGTAGTGTAATTCATATCATCAATGTGTTCCATTTTCCAACCAAACACATCCGCATAGAACTTGCTCAAAGCCTTGCGATCTTTCGCCGATAACTCAACGTGCACAATTTTATGGTCCATTTTTAACCTCCTCTGGATAATAATACTAACTCGGTCTAATATATATTATAAAACTGTAGTATTTCTCGGTCAAAATGGTTAAGATTATAAATTTCTCACATAACCTGGTTAATAAAATTATCTCACTTGACTCCCCAATGAATGGCCATCGTGCCTCCCATAAAACACCGGTATTGCACTTCCTTGAAACCAATCCTCCGCATATAGCCTGCAAGTTCTTCTGCCTGCATAAAGCGCTCAGTAGATTGCGGCAGGTACTGGTAAGCTTGGGTGTCTCCTGCGATAAATCCTCCAATAATTGGAATAATGTGACGTAAATAAAGCCGTACAGCCAAATACCAAGTATCAGCTGGTGGAGGGGTCGTGTCCAAACACACCACCCGACCTCCCCATTTCAATACACGATATTGTTCGACAAATGCTCTCTCGACATCGACCACATTTCGCATCAGGTAGCCTGACACCACTGCATCAAATAATCCTGTGAGGAACGGCAGGTCGAGTGCATCCGCATTGACCCATCGGACAGATTCACTTCCCTTCCTCATTTGGCCTTGCCGCATCATTTCAAGGGTAAAATCTGATCCCACGGACAATATTGTATTATCCCGCTTTATAGCTTCCAGAGCCAGGTCACCTGTACCAGTACCAATGTCCAAAAGCTTACTCCCCAAGGGCAGGCAAGCCCGGTCAATCACCTCACTTCGCCACTTTACATCCTTTCCCCACGTCATCCAGCGGTTTGCAGTATCATAGCGCGCCGCCAGGCGGGCAAACATGCGCCTCACGTAACTCGCGCGAGTTTTCCCGGATAATTCTATCATTGGATATTTACATCGATAGCATTGTGATAATTTTGCTACTTCCAATGCTCATACACGGAGATATGTTTTCCACTATCAGCTATAAATCGAGTTTTTCCCCAATCACTCCAACGCTCCTTGAGCCGCAGCTGGCTCAGCTGCGCCATAAGGTCCATTTCCAAAGGCCAAACGTAACGCAACTTTACCGGGTAAAAGCGCGTTCCCCGCTCTGTAAGTACTATATGTTGACTGGTGATTACCTGTGATTCAGATTCTATCTGCGAGACATCTATTTGTACTTCATTTACCTCAATCCGAGTTACACGTATGGCTTGACCTCCTGTGAATCGCTTCAAGTCTGGAACGAATGCCTCAATAACAAAGACACCATCGGAAGTCAAATGCTTGGCAACGTTTTGGAAACAGCGAACCTGGTCATCTTGGGTGAGTAATGAGAAAAAGGTGTTAAAAACCACATAGATTAGCGAATATTGACCATCAACGGGTAGATCAGCGAAGTTACCCATGGATACAGGGATTCTCTCACCTCCAGGCTTCGCACGTAATCTGGCTACCATGGATTCTGAAGCGTCAATACCATGGACGGTCAAGCCAGTGTTTAATAAGGGTATAGCAATCCGTCCAGTCCCAATTCCAAGCTCAAGGACATTACCCCTATGAGCGAGCTCGGCCAGTGTCTGTATGGCGTTTGGATCGAAATTGGAATACCACCGATCATAAACCTCTGCTATCCGATCTCCATAGGTTTCTTCTGAGTAATTATCCATGAAACACACTCCTATCTGGGTGGCTAATATATTACAACCCACACATCGGTTCGCTGATAGGTAATACACTATTATATGTACAACGAATTATCTCAAAGGAAGCAATCAATTGATTGAACCTCTCTTCCATTATCGCACAATTACTCGTCAGGGATCCAAACTAACAACCTTTTTTATAGTACAATCCATGGCTGGTTGATATTATATTTAGCCTGGAGCTGTTCATGATTAAAACTAAAGATTTCCTCGGACCGATGCGCGTCCCATTTTTAATACTAACCCCTGCCTGTGTACTGCTGGGGATTGCAACCGCAGTCAACTCAGGCACTCAAATTAATCTCCTACATGTCTTGATAGTGTTGGTCAGTGCTGTCTGTACTCATATCAGTGTAAATGCATTTAATGAGTATGATGACTTCAAGAGCGGTCTGGATGCACGCACTGAGCGCACTCCTTTCAGTGGCGGAAGCGGTACATTACCTGCAAATCCTGGGATGGCAAAGATTGCCCTAAACACTGCACTGGTTTCATTTTATATTGCCGGTCTGACAGGTATCTACTTCACCTGGCTGCGTGGTCTCGCACTTTTACCACTTGGATTGCTCGGTATGTTCGTCATCATAGCCTATACCCCCTGGCTGACAAGAAACCCAGTGCTATGTCTGATCGCGCCTGGTTTGGGATTTGGTCCGTTGATAGTCATGGGAACCTACTTTGCTCTCACCGGGCATTATTCCTGGACAGCCTTTGTAGCCTCTCTGGTGCCATTCTTCCTGGTCAGTAACCTGCTCCTACTTAATCAATTCCCTGATGTGGAAGCGGATAAGACCGTTGGGCGCAGGCATTTCCCCATCCTGATTGGACGTCGTATGAGCAGTTTTATCTTCAGCACCTTCCTGGTGCTTACTTATGTAATTATCGTGACTGGTGTAGCACTCTCCATACTGCCAGTTGGTAGTTTGCTGGGTTTAGCTACCCTGATCCTGGCGATTCCGCTTCTTAAAGGCTCAATCGACCATGCAGAGGACATCCACAAGTTGGTTCCCTTCATGGGAAATAATGTGTTGGTTAACCTGTTGACCCCCGTGCTCGTGGCGGTGGGAATATTCATCCACTAACAACAGGTTAGTTTTCATAATAATCAGACCTCCCGGGATGGAAAAACATGGGAGGTCTGTGGGTTGCATGTGGTCATACCAAAACTACGTTGGGGTACGCACCCCATGTTTCAATTCTGTCACGGAACCTTGCAGGATTAATTGAGAATAAAGCATTTCGAACTTCTGTAATGTCTCGTCAAGACTATGGGAGAGGGCGATTTCATTGCTAATCATGCCCATCGTCCCCCAACTTTCAGGTTGATCAGCCAGCACGTTCATATAATGTGCAAGATCTCCCACATCTCCAGGCTTGAATAAATACCCATTCTCGCCCTCTCTGACAAGTTCTGGTAAGGCAAGTGCATTCGCGAGTAGGACCGGGCGTCCACAAGCCATGGCTTCAAGCGTGGAAATGCTGAGCAATTCTGCTTCGCTTGGCATTACAAACACATCCACGCTATTCATTAAACCCGGGACATCTTCTGATGGAATAAAACCGGCGAAGCTTACATGATGCTCAATGTTTAATTTCAAGGTCAATTGCCGTAGTTTATATTCCACACTACCATGACCGGCAATGGCAAGCTGGATATCATCCCGATCCAATAGGGCCATGGCATGCAATAATAACTCGATGCGCTTCTCACCATCGATCCTGCCTAAAAATAGGAATATTTTCTTGTTGGGGTCGAGACCATAACGTTGGCAGTACAGATCTCTATCTACAGCCGGATTTGGATAACAGAGATTCAAATCTATGCCGCACGAGATAGGTAAGATTGGCATATTTAACCCCTGACTGCGGATCAGGTTGGCAGCTGCACTGGATTGAGCAGTTACTACATCCACATGTCTATATATAGACAACATCCAGCGCCAGAGCATCCAATTAAATAATGGTTTTGTCCGGGGTAACAGGGGTATATATGGAGCAAGGTTTTCCGGAATGAAATGGTTGCTGCCGACAATTTTAATATGGCGCTTTCTGGCTTCTATGACCACCGCCCGGCAGGTTGGATAATGATCCTGGATATGTACAATTTCCGGTTGAAAGGTGTCGAATAGCCGTCTAACCTCCAAGCCTGGAAATGGTGAGAAATATACCCCCGCATGGAAAAAATTTAAACTGACTGATTTCAATTCCTCTACTTGGACACCATTGACAAACGTTCGTGATGCCTGAACATGATGCGAATCTAGAAGCACGAGTACCTTATGACCCAGCTTCACCAACCCCTCTGCTAGATTGGTGGTAAAGACTGCCTGCCCATTCATAGCGGGTACATAAGTTGAGCTGGCAACCATGATGCGCATGGAAAATCATCCCTCTTTGTCGCTTGTTTCTTTAGAGGAGTCTCCGGTGTTTTGAGTCTCTTTTGTTAAATATCGCCGCCCAAGCCAAAGGATAAAAACGATAAATATGATCGAGCCAGCCAGGATGACATGTTCGATGCCCAATTGGACCTTCTTGATTGCCTGGACACCGAAATATCCGATTAACACCAATGAGCCAGTCCAGATCATTTCACCCGCAAAGACGTACGGGAACCAGCGTCGCCAGGGGTATTTGATTAGCCCAGTAGCAATTAAAGCCGGGATCATCGGACTGACTGTCAGCTTGGAAAAGAAAAGGATGATTGGAGCGTGATCGTGCAACATTTTCTCCAGGTGTTCTAGTTTTTCCATACGGACCCCCAACCGCCGGACGAAGCGCTTAATCCATTCAATTTTTCCAAGATAACCCAGGGTATACCACAAGGTATCAGAAGTCAGATTTCCTGTAGAAGCTGCTACGAAAACGAAACCTGGATGCATTAACCCAATAGAAGCTGCTGCTGCCCCGAGCAATGTAGCAATGGGTCCCTCGATGGCTACCAGGAAAGCTAATAGGCTATAACTCCATAATCCCCAGGAACCTAATTGGACGACATTTATGGTATCGAAGAATTGTTTAAGCTGGTCGATTAGTTCCATAATTAACAATTCCGAGCTGGAGTATATCAGCCTTTATTGAAGAAGGTAAAGAGGTATTTGTAAATACGTGCTATTATTAAAATAAAGGAGATTTCTATGCAAGCATCTCTGGGATAAGCTTTGTGGTAATTATTTGATAGATCGTACCTCTCCTGTTAGGAAAACTTCAAAAGTGAACTCAACGAAACTTGAAAAGTGAACACCTTAG
>CAZXPK010000107.1:0-12660 GCA_964642565.1 uncultured Anaerolineaceae bacterium | reverse complement strand
GTTCGTTTTTTACTACTTTTATGCTCGTAAAACCCTTGTTCTTGCAGTGGAGTCTCAAATATAAAGCGAATCCACTGGATGCCAAAATGCTGACAGGACCTTAAGAACCACATCCAAAGTACTTGCATTGCCAAAGTCCAATGTACCATGGTAAAAATGGCACGACACTAGATGCGAGAATCTTTTTTTTCGTTAACGCCCTTTTAAGCCATTGGCTGAGCGTTCGAGCAGAACCAAGATTAATAAAGCAGAAAAGGTTAATCATTATTATTTATACTCAGAACAGTACTGCAGGCTGCCTTCCCTCGTTGATTATCTTCTTTCTATTTTTATCCCATAATGGTGCAGATGTGGTGCAGTTGGGATGTTAATCAGTGGATACAGGAGATATGGTAGATAAAAACACCCTCATATATGGGATATAGTAGACATACAGAGGCCATACGGACGGGGTGGACTTCGGTGGCCACGGCTCTTTAGCAACTATAAGTGCTTCCTTTAATGAATTTCTTGAGTTTATTCAGTTTAATCGTCTCCCTCTATTAGCACTGAGGGTATTAGTGATAAGCTAGATAGAATAACCACGATATTATTAAATCGGAGATATTCATAATTATCTTCAACTGTGAATTATATGATTTCCTAACACAGCCCCTCCAGATTAGCTGTCTACTACACCCGGGAAATAAGCATACTCCTATCTCAATCTAAACTTGATCGGATTTAGACACCATCAAGGCTTTCACAAATTTCAATTGATTTTCTCATCCATGAAAATAGTCTCGATGAGCCTTCGTTAAATCACTGAGTTAAATTAAAATAATCTCTATAAATATTAAAGTATTGACAAATATTTGAATTGTAGATAAAATTTTTTTATGAATAGAACAATTACCCTTATTGGAAGGAAGATCAAAGAGCTTAGATTTCAGCAGGGTTTGACTCTCGAAGACGTGGCAGAGAGAAGCAATTGCACTCCGGGTTTTATTTCACAAGTGGAACGAAATAAGGCGGCACCCTCTATTACCACGTTGTATTCCATTGCCGAGGCTCTAGATGTCAAGGTCACTGATTTCTTCCCCGATTTGGTCAACCCAACCAAGGTCACCTATCACGATCGTCGAGAGAGTTTCCAATTTGAGGGCTCAGCGATTGATTATGCATTACTCACGACCAAATTCCCCCATGGATCGCTTAATGCCTATCTGATGAACATCAAACCTGAAAACCAAGCATTGCCAACAGACGAATTTCGAGCGCATATTGGAGAAGAATTCTGTTATATCCTTGAAGGAGTCTTACACATTTGGATAGATGATAATGAGTACGATCTATACCCAGGCGATAATATATATTTCAAATCAACTACCAAGCACCGCATTGGAAATAAGGGTTCTCAGCCTGTTATTGCATTTTATATATTTACACCATCAATCTTTTAGCCGTAATAAACCATTGAATATGTTTATTCGTGGCTAATACACTTTTGAGACGCAATTAATTAAGGGTGTTCCGTTGGCAGAGACTATTGGTGAACGAATCAAGACGTTGCGTACCGGGAAAGGAATGACCCTGGCTGAACTAGGTGAGAAGGCAAACCTTTCGACCAGCTATCTGTCGCAGATTGAGAGGGATAAAACGTCACCATCTCTAACCACCTTGGAAACGATAGCCAAATCATTAAATGTTGGGCTACGCTCTCTCTTTGAGACTGACGATGAAGGAGCTTTCGTCTTGCGCGCCAGGAAAGAAACAAATACACCAACCCATAGAGATCCTGTTGTACGTCAAGCTTTAATGCCTCAAATCGGAAATCCGGAGATTGAGGTTTATCGGATCACATTTCATCCTCGCTCTGCCCCTGAGCTGATTGAACAATTTACTGGTGAAGAAATTATCTATGTGCTTGATGGTGAGTTAACCATCTCAATCGGTGATGAACAATTCGTTCTGACTGCTGGCGATAGCATTCACTACGATGCACTGTTAATCCATAGTTGGAAGAATGAAAGCAATGATTTCTGTACCATTATCTGGGGTCGGGCGCGATCTTTGTCTGATTACCAATCTTCAATCACCACCAGATCATGGAACAAAATTCCAGAAGAAAATGGAATTTAATCGTTTAATCGGGTTTGGTTTGTGGCCAGGGTTCAATGGAAAAAATCATCGTATTTGGAGGCACGGGCGATATCTCCTTGGAAGGCACGAATAATTCGGGTTGTACGTGCTATTCTTGGGGATTACATCCTAAATCACTGATCTTTAATAACCGACGTAACCAACCCAATCAAGCCGATTTTCTAATCTGTTCAACCCGTTCAGAAGAAGGAGGCCTAATAACAAAAAGTAACACTAATTCATAACAAAATCTATCGATCCAGTTAATCTTGCGATCCCAAAGGATAAGGAGATAGTATGAGACACAGAAGATTTACCCTTCTAGCTGTTATGCTTGTAGCAAGTCTGTTTCTTGGAAGCTGCGCTCCAGCCGTTACCCAGACTTCTGTTACTGCACCTGAAACTCAAGCTCCCGTCGAGCCTACCGCCGTCCAAGTACCCGAGAAGCGGGTTCTACGGATTTCGTTCTCGTGGCCGGACCGTATCGATCCTGCAGTGGGCAACGACTTCGCCAGCTCCACCTCATTGGCAAATTTGTATGACACGCTGATCTTCCCAAATAAAGATGGAGGAGTCGATCCATGGCTGGCTACATCGTGGGATATTTCTCCCGATGGCCTGACTTATACCTTCCATCTCAGGGAAGGGGTCAAATTTCATGATGGCAGCCTGCTCAAGGCCAGTGATGTTGTTTACAGCTATAACCGCATCGAGACCATCGGTGAAGGCTATGGCTACCTTGTAACCACAGGAGTCCAGTCAGTGACTGCACCTGACGATTCTACAGTCGAGATTAAAGTAGAGCAGCCCAGTGCATTGTTCCTTCCCAGTCTAGTTCGGCTGTATATTGCGAGTGAGGCTATTGTAAAAGCGAACACTAAGGCGGAAGGCCCTTATGCTGAAAATGGTGACTATGGCAAAGAATGGCTCCAGACTCACGATGCTGGATCGGGACCATACATGGTCAAAGAATTCCCCTTGGAACAGTATCTACTGATGGAGAAATTCAACGACTGGTGGGGTGAGTTCAATCCCAAAGCACCTGATGAAGTCCGGTTCCTTGGAACGACCGAAGCTGTCACTATTCGGACCTTGATGCAAAACAAGGAATTAGAGATCACCGATCAATGGCAATCCTTAGAAGCTTACGGCGCGCTGCAAGAAATAGAGGGTGTTACAGTCGCTCCCATTCCAACCCTTTCAGGGTTCTACTATATGGTCAATAACAAAAAGCCACCAACAGATGATGTGCATTGCCGTAAAGCGATGAATTATGCCTTCGACTATCAGACCTCCCTCACTCTGGAATGGCCGGGCGTCAAGCAGATGATTGCACCAGTACCTGCGACACTAGCCGGAGTGGATCCAAGCATCCCGTACTACACATACGATGTTGATAAGGCAAAAGCAGAACTGGCGCAGTGTCAATATGCCCAGGAACTTGACAAATATCCCGTAGTACTCAATTGGGTGTCTGAGGTGCCAGACGAAGAAAAGTATGCTCTGCTATTTCAGGCGAACATGGCAGAGATCGGTATGACGGTTAACGTAGTTAAGGTTCCATGGCTGAGCCTAGTTGAGAACACCAGCAAGCTGGAGACTAGCCCCAATATAGCTACCATCTATGTCTCATCGGATTTGCCAGAAGCAGGCCTGATGTACAAACAGCGCTATCACTCTAGCACCTCCGGCACCTGGCAGCAGAACGAATGGTTACAAGATCCTGAGCTTGATGCTGCCATCGATGATGCCTTGGCGACCCTTGATCAGAATGAGAGGTTCGCCAAGTATGCTGCAATCCAGGCGGAGCTTGAGGACCGCGCTGCATCCGTTTGGATCTACGACCAAATCGACAAGCATGCATATCAGACTTGCGTGGACTTGCCGACAGCCCGAGGAGAGACAAGCCATGTCATGGGCTACGATTTCTTTGCGGCTGATATCGGGGTGGATTGCCCTTAGAAGCCACACAAGATAAAAGTCTTTTAGATCACAAGATCTAGTAAGACTTATCGAAAAAGCCTAAAATCAGGAGCTCCCAAGTGTACTTGCCCAGCTCGCTTGGGAGCTCCATCGGATGAACAATTGGGTCACTGAAGAGAGGTTCTGAGATATGTCGATGACGAACTTCCTCGCCCGTCGTTTCATTTATTCGGTCTTTGTTCTCCTGGGTTTGTCTATCGTGATTTTCATCATTGCCAGGATCATGCCAGGAGACCCAGCCCGAGTGGCGCTGGGGGCGCGCGCACCTCAATGGGTAGTAGATAGATTACGTGAGCATATGCACCTCAACGATTCGCTTGTCGTGCAATACGGCTATTGGTTAGGTGATGCCGTCAGGGGTGATTTTGGTCTTTCACTTGTCACCCAACGGCCTGTCACGACTGATATCATTGAATTTTTCCCAGCCTCGCTTGAGCTAGTCCTATTTTCTGGCTTGTTATCGGCAGTGGGAGGCATCGGCTTAGGTATCGTCTCTGCTCGTTATAAGGACACCTGGATCGATAATGCTGTACGCCTCTTTTCATACACCGGGATAGTGACTCCCTCCTTTGTCTTTGCTATCTTCTTTATCCTGATCTTTGGATGGCTACTCAGATGGTTCCCGATCATCGGACGGGTGAGTGAACAAGTCGCCATGCCGCCTCTCATCACTGGACTCGTGACCGTTGATTCTCTCCTGGCTGGGCAGTTCACAACTTTTATTGACGCGTTGCGGCATCTTATTCTTCCATCGTTGGCGTTAGCCATGGGATCCATAGCCCAGGAGGCGCGAATTACGCGTTCAACGATGGCAGATAATCTGAGCAAGGATTATATTGCCTCGGCTCGTGCCCTCGGAGTTTCGGAAGGAGATATCATGAGCCGATTTCTGCTCAAACCGTCGCTTATACCCACGGTATCCATCCTTGGCCTCGACATTGCGTCTACATTCAGCATCGCCTTTTTAGTAGAGCTCATATTCAACTGGCCTGGACTGGCACGCTATGGTATGCAAGCGATGTTACACAAGGATCTTAACGCCATCTCTGCGGTTATCCTAGTGCTCGGGGCTGTATTCATTACCGTTAATATCATCGTGGATATTATCGTTGCACAGCTAGATCCACGCATCCGGCTGAGTACATCAAGGAGTGAATAGACCGTATGACCGGACAAGTGAACCTCAAGCGAGATTATGTTTCGACGCTCACTGCCCAACAGATTAAGCAATTGGAGCGCGAGTCTCGGGTGCAGAATCTCGGGCGCTCATGGTATAAATTCTCACGTAATCCGCTGTCTGTTGTTGGGATCGTTACCGTCGTATTGATTGTGCTGCTAGCGATTTTTGCTCCTTATGTGACACCTTACCCCAAGCACGCACAAGCGTTTACTGACTTTGCTCATGCAAAATTACCCCCAAGCTCGCAACATCTTTTCGGCACTGATCAGATTGGCCGTGACATCTTGACCCGCAGCATATTTGGATTACGTTCCTCATTATTAATGGGCGTGGTAGTTCTGGCTCTAGTCGTCCCGGTCGGGGTGCTGTTAGGTCTACTAGCTGGTTACTTTCAAGGGACATGGATTGACACGATCATCATGCGTATCACTGATATCTTTCTATCAGTACCTCCCTTGATCCTCGCCCTGGCTATTGCCTCTGTGCTTGAGCCTAACTTATGGAATGGAATGATGGCCGTATCACTCATGTGGTGGCCATGGTATACGCGGTTGGTCTATGGCTTAGGGGTCACCTTGCGTAATGAATATTTTGTCACTTCCGCTGAGGTCACTGGAGCAAGTACGGCACACATCTTGTTCCGCGAGATACTTCCCAACACCTTATCTCCGATCTTAACTAAAATGAGCCTCGATGTGGCTTGGGTGATTATTATCGGCTCTATGCTCAGTTTTGTCGGCTTGGGCGTTCAGCCACCCGAACCTAGCTTGGGAACTATGATAGCAGACGGTGCCCGTTACCTCCCTGATCAATGGTGGATTGCAGTTTTCCCTGCCCTGGTAATTGTAGTTGTCGTCTTGGGCTTTAATCTATTGGGCGACGGTGTACGAGATATGTTCGCATCTGAAGAGGTCTAGGATGTCTTCTGAACCCCTCTTACTTGAGATCAAAGACTTGCACGTTCACTTTGCCGTCTATGGTGGCCGGCTTAAAGTTTTGGACGGCATCAATTTTTATATGCTCAATGGTGAAAAGGTCGGACTCGTAGGCGAGACCGGTTGCGGCAAAACGACTACGATGAAGACCGTCCTGCGTGTGTTGCCTATACCACCAGCCCGCATACCACAAGGGGAAATTTATTTCAGGAACCGTGACATCTTGAAAATGAGTAACAGCGAGCTGCAACAAGTCCGGGGACAAGGCATTTCGATGATCTTTCAGGATCCGACCTCAGCGCTAAATCCGGTCTTTAACATTGGCGAACAAATGAAGGCCGTAATTAAACATTCCGAAAATCGGGGAAAACGATCATCACATCAAGAGATCCACCAGCGAGCAATCAACTCATTGCAGGAAGTTGCACTGGCCGATCCCGAGCGGTTACTCAGGAGCTATCCGATTCAGCTTAGCGGTGGCATGCGGCAGCGAGTTTGTATTGGTATGGCGCTGTCCACACACCCTAAACTACTTATCGCGGATGAGCCGGGCACATCGTTGGATGTGACCATTCAAGATCAGGTCCTGCGTCTATTACGGACATTAGTGGAGGAGAAAAACACATCCATCATCCTAATTACACACACCTTAGGAATCGTCCGTGAGTTGACTGATCGTGTATATGTGATGTACGCGGGTAACATGGTGGAGGTAGCAACCACGAAAAAGTTGTTCGCTAATCCACGCCATCCTTACACTCAAGGTCTCCTTAGTACCGTCCCAAGATTGACAGGTGGTGGTATTGCCAGCGGGATTCCGGGACGCATTCCGGATTATCTTAATCCACCACCGGGCTGTCGCTTTCATCCACGTTGTACATATGTTATGGACATTTGTCGCACAGAGAAACCACCGTTGTTTCGACTTGACCAAGATCATGAGGTAGCCTGCTTTCTTTATCAGGACCAGAAAAAGGATGCTACGACGCCATGACGACGGATATTCTGACTGCCACTGATCTTAAGAAATACTTTGTTATCGGACATACCAGCCGGCTGAAAGGGAAGCCGATCACTGTTAAAGCGGTTGACAGTATATCCTTCTCTATACATGATGGGGAAACCCTGGGTTTGGTTGGCGAATCCGGCTCTGGTAAAAGTACAATCGCCTATACGATCATCGGCATGTATCGGCCTACGTCAGGTAGCCTGAAATTTCGGGGGGAAGAGCTGTATCAAGCCAATCGGAAACGACCATTGCATCTCAGAAAAGAAATTCAAATTGTCTTTCAGGATCCAGGGTCTTCTTTAAACCCCAGGCGCAATATTAAAGAAATACTCGAGCTTCCGCTTAAAATACACCAACCCAGCAATAATCGTCTGGATCAGATTATCCACCTGCTCGAGATTGTTGATATGCCACCCGAGTATATGTACAAATATCCCCACATGCTCAGTGGCGGTGAAAAGCAGATTGTGGCTGTCGCCAGAGCGCTGGCTACAAATCCATCCCTGATAATCCTCGATGAACCAACTTCAGCCTTAGATGTTTCCGTTCAAGCCAAAACCATTAATTTGTTCCTGCGATTACAAAACGAATTCAACCTCTCATACCTTTTCATTACCCACGATTTGAGCCTAATGCGGAATGTCGCTTCGCGAGTAGCGATTATGTATCTGGGAAAGATTTGCGAAGTTGCCGAGACTGCTGACTTTTTTCAAAACCCATTGCATCCCTATACCCAAATGCTGCTTTCGTCAATCCCGGTGGTTTCAGAAGAAGAGGAAAAGCTGAAACCGAAAAAGGTTATCTCTACAGGCGAGATACCTAGCCCGGTTAATATCCCCATTGGGTGTAGTTTCAATACACGCTGTCCATTTGTAATGGACATTTGCTATAAAATTGACCCCGTCATGGTAGAGGCGGGCAAGGATCACACGGTTCGTTGCCACCTCTTTACACAGCCCGAGCTTACAAGCAATGATCGATCGGGTTAATTTCATTAATTCGTAGATCTCATCATAGGAGAAAACTACATGTTAAGAGTAGCGACTGATATTGGAGGAACATTCACAGACCTCGTTTACGTTACTTCAGATGGAGAGGTGGGTACAGCTAAAAGCCATACAACACCTACACAATTTGAAAAAGGCGTGATGGATGTGATCGAAGCCAAACACATCTCACCCAGTGAATTCGTTTCCTTCGTGCACGGGACGACCATTGTCATCAATGCGATCACGGAGAGAAAAGGTGTAAAGGTGGCTCTTCTTACGACCGAAGGCTTTCGCGATATTCTAGAGATCGGTCGCGGCACTCGTCCTGACTACTTTGATTTAGAGTACCCCAAGCCGAAGCCGTTCGTGTCACGATATTTACGAAGAGAAGTGCCAGAGCGTATCAATTACAAGGGGGTAGAAAGTAAACCACTCGACCTATCCGGGTTGCCAGGCATCATCGCTGATTTTCGTGCTGAAGGAGTAGAGGCGATTGCCATTAGCTTTATCAACTCTTATGCCAATCCGATTCATGAAGAAACTACGCTTACAAAAGTAAGGGAGCTTTGGCCCGAGGTCTCTGTGGTGGCCTCTTTCCAGATAACACGTGAGTGGCGTGAGTACGAGCGGACAAATACAGCTGTGTTGTCCGCATATGTTCAGCCCATTGCACATCGCTATTTAGATCGCTTAACCGATTGCCTTTATGCGGCCGGCATGACATGCACGCCATACATTATGCAATCCAATTGCGGTGTGGATACCATAAGGAGTGCACGTCAGATACCAATTACGATGATTGAATCCGGCCCGGCCAGCGGTGTCTGGGGGGCTGCAGCACTGGGGCGAATGATTGGCGAGCTGAATGCCATTGCAATTGATATTGGCGGTACGACAGCGAAGTGTGGGCTGATCACCAAAGGGGAAGTTAAGCTCAACACCAATTATATGATCGAACGAACCGAAACATCAGCTGGATATCCGGTCATGGTGCCCGTCATTGATCTAGTGGAGATCGGCAATGGTGGAGGATCCATTGCCTGGGTGGATGAATTCCAGAGATTACATGTGGGACCTCAAAGTGCTGGAGCCGAGCCAGGTCCGGTCGCTTATACCCGCGGTGGAGTAGAAGCTACAACTACGGATGCCAACCTAGCGCTAGGTTGTATTAATCCAAACTATTTTTGTGGTGGCACAATGATTGCCGACATGAACGGCGTGAATAAAGCGTTGGATAAGTTAGCCGCAACCTTGCAGTCCAATAGGCAGGAAGTGGCACGCGGCATTGTTCGGATTGCCAATAACAATATGGTGAACACCATCAAGCTGATTTCTGTTAACCGAGGGCATGATCCGCGCGACTTTACTTTAATCGCTTTTGGTGGCGGTGGTGGTATGCACGCCTGTGCCCTGGCTAGAGAGTTGGGGATAAAGAAAGTTGTAATCCCGCGCCTATCAGGCGTGTTCTCAGCCTGGGGTATGTTGTTAAGCGATTTGCGTAGAGACTACCTGCAGACTCAGATTGTAGAGCTATCCGGCGTAGAAGAAGCTGCCCAGATCAATACGGCTCTATCTATGCTAGAGGAACAGGCTATCCAGGAATATGCCGCTGAAAACATTGACCGTTCGCGGGTGCGCTTCATCCGCTATGGCCGTTGTCGCTATCAGAATCAGGAACACTCAGTGGAAATTGCCCTGCCAGGTGGCACGATCACAGCCGAACAGATCGAGGCTATCCATGAGCATTTTGCCTCAGAGTACGAGCGGGAATACACCTATCGCTTAACGGCGCCAGCAGAAATCGTCTGTTATCACCTCATCGCTATAGCTGAAGTAGATAAGCTGAAGCCAGAGAAACACCCAAAGACAGGGAGAAAGCTTTTGGATGCCATAAAAGGAAGGCGAGAAGTAGATTTCGTGGAATCCGGTATCCACCAGGCAACAGTCTATGATGGCGATAGTCTGGAGCCAGGCATGAGTTTCACTGGTCCTGCAATCATCGAGGAAGCAGACACTACGGTCGTGATCCCGCCTGACTTGCCATGTTTTATGGACGACTTCGGCAATTATTGTATCCAAACCGCTAAATAAGGACGGTCGCTATGACAGAACAATATGATCCGATTACGATAGAAATCATCCAAAGCTCACTCCAAGCAGCTGCCGACGAAATGTTCGCAGCCTTGCGTCACACAGCTATGAGCGCAATCATTTATGAAGTGCTCGACATGGGCACAGGCATTACTGATAGGCATGGTGAGTTGGCCGGTTCTGGTGCTGGTATTCCAGGCTTTGTCGGTGTGCTGGATAAAACCGTCAAATGGATACTCGGTAAATTCAATAAACCAGGTGATATCGAGCCAGGTGATATCTTTCTCACCAATGACCCATACAGCGGCGGCGTGACACATCTGAATGATGTCGTGTTGGTTATGCCAATCTTTGTGGAGGGTGATATCGTGGCTTGGACAGCCAATATCGCCCATTGGAATGATGTAGGTGGCATGGTGCCTGGCAGCATGTCGACAAACGCGACTGAGATTTTTCAAGAGGGAATGATCCTGGCTGGGATCAAGCTATTCTCTCGAGGCCAGCCGATCCAGTCAATCTTCGATGTTCTCACGGCAAATTGTCGTATGCCCGATTTCCTGACCGGCGATCTTTGGGCAGGTGTTGCTTCGATCCGAGTCGGCGAACGACGCGTGCAGGAGATTGCGAATAAGTACGGAAAGGACGTATTTATCCATGCTCTGGAAGAATATTTGGATTATGGTGAACAGGTTAGCTTAAGTGCGTTGAAACGCCTGCCTAAAGGAAAATTCACTCTAACCGAGGAAGAAGACAACGGGCAATTTTTTACAGCTACTGTCGAGATTCGTGATGACGAGTTTATCGTTGACCTGCGTGATAACCCTGATCAAGACAAAGGTCCTTTCAATATGAGTCGAGACGAAGCAGTTGTAGCTTGTCAGATTGCATTCAAGAACATCACCGATCCAGAAAGAGTTGCAAATGGTGGCACCTTCCGCCCTCTGCGAGTCTTAACGCGTCATGGTAGCCTATTTGATCCGAATTATCCAGCCGCCATGGGCATCTATTATGAGCTATCCATCAGGCTCCATGATTTAATCTTAAGGACAATCGCTGAACATATGCCAGATAGCTTGCCGAGCGGTGGATTTGCCTCTATCTGCGGTACATTATTTGGAGGCATTCATCCCGATACGGGACGGACATATGCAGTAATTGAGCCTGAATTGGGTGGTTGGGGCGGTTCTCCACGGGCAGACGGTAACCCAGGTCAATTTAGTGGATTCCATGGCGAAACATACAACTGTCCAGCTGAGGTGGCCGAAGCTCGTTATGGGGTGACTGTTGATTATCTCAGTTTCCATGATGATGAAGGCGGAGAAGGGTTACATCGGGGTGGTAAAGGGGTGCGAATTGATTATCGTATCAGATCCGACAATGCCTGGTTGACCGTAGCATACACCCGTTCGAAAATTTTACCCTGGCCATTGAAAGGTGGTCGACCAGGATCAGCCAACTATATTCTGATTGTCCGCGCCGATGGCACAATAGAACGGTACTCGGTAGTTAGTGGGTTGACCTTGAACACAGATGAAGTTATCCGAGTTATGACAGGTACAGGTGCGGGTTGGGGTGATCCGTTGAAACGCGATAGTGAACTCGTCAAGGCGGATTTACAAAACGGTTACATCACTCAGGACCAGGCGGACCGATACTATGGACTAAACAAGCGTGGTGAGAGCACATAATCGTCCATTATCTGTTTCGTAAGGCATCATGTGATGATTGGTCCCAACCTCCAACAGAAGGTTGATGGCATGGACTTGAACCTATGATATATATAAAATTATCACGACCTAGGAATTCCTGCGCAATCAACCAGAGGACGATCACCTGTTTACAATCAAGGATTACAATAAAATGAATCACCTAATCAAACTAACTGTCATGTATAATCTGCTACCCGGGGCTGATCACGATGAATTTCTTAAGTGGCGTACAACAGAACACCAAAAAGACAATATGTCCAGACCAGGTGTCATTAAGAGCGATTTCTATGTCATCAAAAACGTATGGAAAAGGGACGAAACTCCTTTTCGCTACATGACGGAAGTTTATTATCCAGATATGGAGACTTTTAATAAGAGCTTTTTCGATCCCAATTATCAAGTTGAGTTAGCCAAGTCGTTGGAGCGCATTTCTGATCCAGTGTTTCTAATCTCTGAAGAAGTCATATCGGAAGTAGTACCGCAAGAGTGAGTGAGGATTGCTTCCCATTCTTTATCGCTCCAGTCAGCACTGTGAACTCTTTTACAGCTACTCCTGTCCCGGCTACTTATCTTATCCGCCGTTTATTGCTAGTTAAAAACCCCGAATCTTGTCAAATTATTACCTTTTCCACACCATAGGGAT
>CAZXPK010000106.1:6367-12679 GCA_964642565.1 uncultured Anaerolineaceae bacterium | reverse complement strand
ATGAGATTGCTACTTTTGAATATGGCAATCAAACCCCTCTAGATCCAGTGCCTCCACAGGATTGGGCGCATGCGATCACTGAATGGGCAATCAGTAAGGGTTATGTGGGGCCGGGACCGGAGTGAAAGATGCCATTACGATCGTGGAAGCCATGCCATCATCCTGGGTGCAAAGAACTAATTCGAGAGGAAAATTATTGTGCACGACACAACCAAGAACACCAAGCAGAATATGAACAGAAGAGGGATAGTGCTGCTAGCCGGGGGTATGATGCGAAATGGAGACGATTGAGAAAGATGTATCTTAGGGCACATCCTATTTGTACAGATCCATTCAAGGATCACTCTAAACAATTGGTAGTGGCAACCGAGGTGGATCATGTCATCCCAATTTCCGATGGTGGAACAGATGATTGGGACAACCTACAAGGGTTATGTAAACCATGTCATTCAAAGAAAGGTGCTAAAGATGGCCATCGTTGGGGTAGGGGTAAGAAAATCTCTAGAGCCCCAGCCAAGAGACCGGTCGGGCAGGCATATGAACGCGACCGCGAAATAGGGAGTGGGGGGTAATATGTCAGGCAGACCTCCGAAACCAGCAGCCTTGAAACGCCTCGCCGGCAATCCTGGGAAACGACCGATCCGGGAGGAACCCAGGGTGCAGATCCCTGCCAGAGTGCCATATCCTCCGCGATTCCTGAATGCATATGGTAGGGCTGAATGGCGGAGGGTGATCAAGCCATTGATCAAGGCTGGGTTGTACAGCGATCTGGACCGCACCATCCTAGCGATCTATTGTGAAGAATTTGGCACCTGGCGTGATGCCAGGGATCAAGTTAAGGTAACCGGCGGGAAAGTGCTGGTCACGGATAAAGGATATCAATATGTTAACCCCTGGCAGAGCATTGCAGAGAGGGCCAGAACCGCAGCCCAGATTGCATTGCAACAGTTTGGATTAAGTCCAAGCAGCAGATCCAAGGTTTCACCCGAGCGAGCAGAGAAAGGGAAAAGCCTGGCGGAAGTATTGTTCGAAAAAGTAGGCAAAGATGGCAATTGACTTGAGTGATTTCTATTTTGATGAGCGGGCGGCGGTGATCGCCATAGCGTTCTTTGAGAAATTGCTCCGGCATAGCAAGGGTGAGTGGGCTGGAATGCCCTTTGAGCTGCAAGGATGGCAGCGTGATGACATTATCAAGCCACTATTTGGCTGGAAACGCAAATCAGATGGCACGCGGCGCTTCCGGAGGGCTTATATTGAGATCCCCAGGAAGAACGGAAAGAGCACTTTGAGCTCTGGTATCGCCTTATATCTGCTTTTTGCCGATGGCGAGCCTGGTGCAGAGGTATATTCAGCGGCTGCAGACCGTGATCAGGCCTCGATCGTGTTCAATGAGGCTAAAAATATGATTGATCAGAGCCCGGAGCTGGCTAAAAGGTCTCAAGTGTTCAAAAGAGCAATCATTATTCCGGATGAAGCCTCCACATATCGAGTTTTGAGTGCAGATGCACCCACAAAACATGGACTGAATGCCCACGGGATCATATTTGACGAATTGCATGTACAGCCAAACCGTGAATTATGGGATGTTTTGACCACGTCGACCGGTTCTCGCCGGCAACCATTAGTGGTGGCGATCACTACAGCGGGTTATGACCGCAATTCGATCTGCTGGGAGCAACATGAATATGCCAAAGCAGTGCTGGAGAAGAACATCGATACAAGTTTCTTCGCTTATATCGCTGCAGCTGATGAAAAAGACGATTGGACCAGCCAGGAAATATGGAGCAAGGCCAATCCTGGTTTGGGTGTTTCCGTTAAATTGGAATATCTGGAGGAGGAATGCCGGCGGGCGCAGCAATCCCCAGCCTATCAGAATACATTCCGGAGACTACATTTGAACCAATGGACCAGCCAGGAGACCAGGTGGCTTGACATGGAGAGATGGGATGCATGCGACATGCCGGTTGTTGCTAAATTATTGGAAGGATCGATCTGTTATGGAGGGCTGGACCTAGCCTCGAGCAGCGACATTGCCAGCTTCGTGCTGGACTTTTCCAACGAAGAGGGGGAGGAGGAACATCATGCCTGGTTGCCGTTCTTCTGGATCCCGGAGGAGAACATGATCGAGAGGGTCCATAAAGACCTTGTGCCTTATGACGTGTGGACCAGGCAGGGATTGATCCGGACCACACCGGGGAATGTGATCGACTTTGGCTTTATCGTGCGGGATATCATCGAATTGGGCAAGATCTACAATATCAAGGAGATAGCCTTCGACCGGTGGGGAGCATTTCAGGTAAGCCAGCAGTTGGACGGAGCAGGATTTATTATGGTGGGCTTTGGCCAAGGCTTCCAGAGCATGAGCCCACCTACCAAGGAACTGCTGCGCCTGGTGATGGATGGCAAATTATCACATGGAGGGCATCCTGTTCTGAGATGGATGGCAGATAACATGGTGGTCTCCACGGATCCGGCCGGAAATGTGAAGCCCAACAAGCAAAAGAGCCGGGAAAAGATCGATGGGATCGTAGCTGGGATCATGGCGCTGGACCGATCAGTGAGAAATGCGAATACCGGCAGCGTATATGACAAACGAGGGATATTGAGGCTATGAACTTATTACAACAAGTCGTCAGCAGAATAGTGGGCCTCGATAGAGAGGTAGAAAAGCGGGTGGATGAGGAAAAACGGGGCTGGGAGACGGTGGTGTTGGAGAACTTCAGAGGCAATACATCATCGGCAGGGTCCAGCGTAACGCCGGGCAGCTCGCTGCAGCTCTCAGCGGTTTATGCCAGCATCCGACTAATGTCGGAAACATTAGCCGGTCTGCCATTACCCTTTTATGAATGGCAAGATGAGGGTAGGCGAAGGGCGCCGGAATTTTATCTTTACGATCTATTAAATGTGCAGCCCAATCCACAAATGACGGCTTTCGAATATCGGGAAGCCTTGCAGGCCTATATGATGAGATGGGGAAACGCTTATTCGAAGATCGTCTACAGTCAAAATGCTTATGATGGCGGTCAGATTAAGGAATTGTGGCCAATGATCCCGGAAAATATTCTCCAGACACGCATGGATAGGGGAATAAAGTATTACCAATACCAGGAGAAAGATGGGAAAGTGAACTGGTATCCGGAAACCCAGATCTGGCACATGAAAGGTTTGGGAGATGGCGAGAACGGTTATAACCCAACGACCTTGATGAGGCGGGCGCTGGGATTGGGATTATCGGCAGAAGAATTCGGGGCCAAGTTTTTCGAGAACGATGCAATACTGGGTCTGGTATTCGAACATCCTGGAAAGATGGGCGACACAGCTTACCAACGGTTGAAAGATGACATATCTGCAGAACATGGCGGAGTAAAAAAGTCTCACAGGCCCTATATTCTAGAAGAAGGGGTGAAATTAATCAAAAGTGGGGTGGAGCCGGACCACGCTCAATTCCTGGAGACACGCAAGTTCCAGGTGAATGAAGTGGCCAGGATGGAACGCATCCCACCGCACCTGATCGGCGACCTTGATCGAGCGACATTTTCTAATATAGAGCAGCAAAGCATCGAGTTTGTGATCTATTCGCTGCAACCGTGGTGCATCCGATGGGAGCAATCGATCCAGGCACGCCTGATGCTGCCAGCTGAGAGGAAACGCTATTTTGCAGAACACCTGGTGGATGGGCTATTACGTGGAGACACATTATCAAGATATCAGGCTTATGCGGCGGCAATCAATGCGGGATGGTTTACACGTGCGGACGCGAGGAAAAAGGAAAATCTTTCTTATATTGCCGGGTTAGAAGAGCCATTGGTGCCGCTGAATATGGTACAAGTAAACCAATCGGGGGCGGCTCCAGCGAGAGGAGCGGGAGCACGGGCAGACATACGGCCGTGGGATAAAAGAGCGGATAAAAAGGATGAATTGAAAGCAGCCAAGCAGAGGCTATACCTGGCGCGGTCTTTTAAAGATATTTTCTTAAAAAACGAGGGACGGGCAATCAAACGTGAAATCAAGGATGTAAAAGAAGCACTCAAAAAGATCAAACCGGACAATCTAGAAGCGTCCATAGCGAGCTTCCAGAGCTGGCTAGAAACTTATTACGAGGAATTCCACAGCATCTTGATGGAATATCACGAAGCGAACTTCTATGCGCTGGGTGAAGCGATCCAGGCCAATGCAGCGGACCAGATCGGCAGCCCGATCGGGCTTACCCCGGGATTGAATGAATGCCTGGACTATCACATCGACCGGACCACCTTGAGACACATCACCACTTCCAAGCGGGTGATCCAGGAAACCGTCACTGCAGAGAAGGCCAATATCGCCAATGGTGATATGGAAGCTTTTGACGCATTATTCGAAGGCTGGATACCCAAGCGGGCAGAAGAATTTGCAGCCTGGGAGGTGATCCGGACGGCTAACTTGATGGCAAAAGCAACCTGGTTCTATGGCCAGGTAAAAGGGCTGGAATGGATCCAGCTCGATGAAAACAAATTCTGTTCGACATTAGACGGCAAGATCATCGAGATGGGCTCGAGCTGCAGAGACACCCATTTTGTTACGAAAGACGATAAGGTAGAAGCTGAAGGAAGATCGGATGTACTGAAGCCCAGTTGGAACGTGGCGACGCCACCCCTATTTTTGGGCTGCACATGCATGATATCGCCAATAAAAGAATAATGAGGTGAAATCCGGTCAACCGCACAAAAACCGTGCAGGTGACAGAATGACCGGACGTGAGAAAAAGGAGACCGATGTCAGCGATAAAAAGTCATTCAACTAAAGTGGAAGGCGGCGCATGGGATGGTGGATTGGCGACGAAGAACGCCAAGAGCGACCAGGATGCAGCTTATTATGCGAAGATCTTCGCCTGGAAGGACCCGGAGGGCGACCCAAAGGTCAAATCCAGCTATAAATTTCCTCACCATTTCGTATCGGCACAGGGAGACCCAGGGGCAGCGTCGGTAAAGGCGTGCCAGAGCGGGATCGCGGTATTGAACGGCGGCATGGGAGGGGCGGATATCCCCTCCGGAGACAGGCAGGGAGTATGGAATCACCTGGCCAGGCATTTGAAAGATGCAGAACTGGAACCTGCGGAGCTGAAAGGGCTCGACCCAGAGATGGAAATGCGTACAGTGGACGTAGAAATGCGGGTGAGTTCAACAGGTGAAACGCCCAAGATCGATGGCACGGCAGCGGTGTATAACAAATGGTCCCAGGACCTGGGAGGGTTCAGGGAGATGATCGAGCCAGGGTTCTTCGAGAACGTGCTGAAAGGCGATACAAGGGCATTATGGAATCACAATGAGGACCTGGTGTTGGGAAGAACCCGAAGCGGGACGCTGACCCTGGAGGACAACGAGATGGGACTGGATGTGCATATCCTGCCACCAGATACGCAGATGGGGCGGGATGCAGTGACGCTGATCAAACGGGGGGACGTGACGCAGATGAGCTTTGCCTTCCGGGTGAAACAACCTGGAGGTGATGAATGGATCCGCGACGATAAGACCGGCGCGGTGAAGCGGATTTTGAAGCGGGGAGGGGCAGCCATGCTATACGATGTGAGCCCGGTGACCTATCCCGCTTACCCTCAGACCAGCGTGCATGCACGCTGTGAGGCGACCAAACTGGCCGAGGAGAGGCAGGAGCCCGACCCGGAAGATGAGCAACTGGAGAGGCAGGAGCTGATCCGGCGGGCGCATCGCCAAAGAGAAATCGAACTTTTAGAACTCAAAAATAAACTATAAGGAGAACATGCTATGAACGCACGTGAATTAAGGGCCAAAGCGGCCGAACTATACCAGAAGGCCAGGGCATTAAACGACTTGGCCGAGACCGAGAACCGGGCTTTCAAGCCCGAAGAGCAGACCGAGTACGACAAGGATCTGCTGGATGCGAAAGACATTATCAAGCGGGCAGAAAACCAGGAAGCCATTCCCCCAGATCTGCTCAAAATGCCGGCGGTAAATAAAATCACGCGTGGCGATAGCGCAGAGATCGCCATTGCGCATTATGTCAAAACAGGTGATGATGGCGGAATCCGCAGCCTGCGAGCTGAGGATGAGCATGGCAAGCCGGAATATTCTATCGTCTTACCGAGTGCCTTCGACAAGCGCGCCACGGATGAGATCATGAACGTGGCGGCAGATGCCGATGGCAAATCGGCAGTGCCAACCGGGTTCGTGAACCAGATCGCTGCCCGGCGGGGAGCAATCGACCTATCTACAAGGCTGGGATGCCGTAGGGTGATCGGACAAGGCACCACGGTGAACTTCCCGTATGAGAATGCCGACCCGGCGGTGTTCGCAGCCA